>CAJYBN010000135.1 GCA_913064925.1 uncultured Peptococcaceae bacterium | reverse complement strand
GTTTATTCCTGGTGGGGCTAGCTGGTTTCGAACCAGCGGCCTCTTGAATGTGAGTATGGTTTGACGGCCTTCCGTAAACTTCCGCACTCGTCCGCAATTCACTATTTTCAAGGCTTAGCGGGATTTGGATATTTCCGCCAATGTCCATTTTGTAACCGGTTTTCCGTTCTATTGGCATTAGTTTGGCATTAGTAAAAATCGCAACGAAAGAAGGGTAAGTACCAACGCCGAAGGAAAGGGTCAGGGCAGGTTTTCTTCGAATGGTCATTTAGGACGGCAAGGCGATTCATGCAAGCTGCCCGTGAATTTGGAAATCGGACATCGATGTCCGATTTGGAACCAACAAAAATAATTGCTTTTAGATGTACCTGCTGTGCGCTCTGTCGTGGTACTTTTCCACCACTGAGACGCGCCGAACACCTGAAACGGCGGAAGGAGATATACGAAGCGAAGCACCCGGAAGCAAAGCGACCACAAGGAGGCAGAAGGCCTAAAAACGGCGAAATCGTTTCGCCGTTTTCCCAAGCCACCGCTGCCAAACTCGGCGTCTCACCCCGCACGATCCAGCAGGAAGTGCAGATAGCTGAACCGAAACCGTCTCGAAGTGTCTCCAGCCGGGGGTCTTGCGCCCTCCAAGCCGTGAATTTCCTGGATTCGGCGGGCCTACCCGCCGCCCGCATATTTCAATGATACTGCATCAAGAGAAACAGCCACGTTAGCGTAGCGAAGTACAGAAAAAGTGGCCATAAAATCCGGAATATGAGGGTCTAGTTACGTCCTGGCTATTGGTGCGAAAATTGCTTAACAAACTTCACACCCAAAAGCTAAGATTGGTTTTGGCGGAAATAGGCCGGGCCGCCTCATGCCCGGCTGGCGTGGGCTGGACGGGTTCCGGGGATGCTTCGTTGCCGCCGCCCAGAGGGCGCTGATGGGCCATAAATAGCTCTGCAAAGCCTTGGCGTCAAATCGGACATCGATGTCCGATTTCCGCTGGAGGGCCGTAAAGGGTCCTGCAAAGCCACAAAAAAACCAGGTAGGTAATAAATTCCTTGCCCGGTGGAGAAGTCGCCGCGCGTCTGGGGCTATTCTTGGCTGCCGCCTTTCTTCGTATCTTCTTCGATAAACTCCCGCAAAGCAGATTCGGGGATCCGCCAAACCCTCCCTAGTTTTATAGCCTTTAGCTTGCCTTCCTTTATCCACCGTATGTTTTTCGTACGAAGCCCGGGCGTTTCACTAGCGCAACAGTAACAACCGTAACGGTAACACGGTAACGGGAGATTACCCGGCCCGGGCATAATAAAAGCCCGGCAATAAGCCGGGCTATTTTGCGGCAGTCCTTCTCTCCTGTTCAGTTAAGCGGTTATCCAGCTTGAGTATGTCCTCCCAAATAGCCTTAACATCCAGCTTGATGGTGGCAACGTCCTTTTCAATATTATCCAGGCGGCGGTTTACCTGCTGCAATTCCTGCCGCACAGGTTGCAATTCTTCCTGGATAACGGCGCGGAGCATATTTGCCAGGTCGTTATTGTCAGGCATTGGTGGATTCCTCCTTATTCAAAAGGCGGTTTAATTCTGTTTCGGAGATACGCCAAACGTCTCCCACTTTTACTGCCTTTAACTTCCCTTCCCTGATCCATTTATAAAGCGTCCTAACGTTTAGTTTTAGTTTATTCGCCACTTCCTGCGGTGTATAGTAATTTTCCATTATTGTGCCCTCCCCTTATTATATTCATTATGTTACCACTTATTACACTTAATTTCAATATATATCCTTGACGTGGTTTTTTATCGTGTGGTATACTTAGTTAAACTAAATTACACCAAGTAACACGTCATTACACTAAAACAAGGAGGTGACCAACATTGGTAACCATTAATATGTCGGACCTTTATGGCGACCAGGCCAAACTGGACCAGATGCCGGCCTACATTGAGCGGGCCAAAGAAATGGCCGGCCAGGGGCGGGATGTGGTACTCACCGGGCCGGGGCCGGTCTGGCTGTACCTGGCCGTTGCTCACGGTCTTCACGGTCTGGCGAAAAGCCTGGCTTACGATAGCCCGGTGACTGGCAAAGTAAAAATCTTTGATCACAATCCATATTAATCAGCTCATTTGTTAAGGGGGCAGAAAATATATGAGAAAAGTTATTAACCGGAAGGTTTACGATACCGATACTGCGGAGCTTATTCACGAATGGGACAACGGGCATTTCTCCAGTGACTTCGAGTATTGTGAAGAATACCTGTACCGGACGCCAAATGGGAACTTCTTCATCCTTGGAGCGGGCGGTCCCAAGTCCAAGTATGCTGTCCCTGTGGGTAACAGCGGGTGGAGCGGAAGCAGTGGTAACATTACTCCGGTCTCTAAGGAACGCGCCATTGAGTGGCTGGAAGACCACGGCGGCAGTGAAAAGATTATAGAGCTGTTTCCCGAGGAAGTCGAGGAAGCATAACAAAAGGGGCAACGCCCCCCACACAATACTAAACCGGGAGGTATAGCCGATGGTAGTAACCCAAAAATTTATTTTGGCATGCGCTAAAGAACTAGCAAAAATACTTAAAATCGAAGAAGTAGACGACGATGTTCTCAATCATCTAGCCGAATGGCCCTGGAACAAAAGACCAGATGTGCAACAGCTATGGCCTGATAAAAACGCGTTTGTAACTTATTTGGTATTCCACGCAAAAAGATTGGCATTTGGAAAAGGACGAGTTCGACCACAGCTTTGAATCACTTTGGCGGGGATTATTAGTGACCGGTTGCTCTATAGCTATCGAAAATTGGTTTTACCGAACCCAAAATACCAGCGGGTGAGTGCTAAGGTTAACAGTCTGTGGGAGGCCATTATGAAAAGACTGGATTCTGAATTAAAGCAAATGCTTTATGACCTGGAAGAGTTATGGAGTTATCAGGATGCCTTGCAACTGGATGCCGCCTACGAAATCGGTTTTAAGGACGGCCTTGAGATGCAGCGCAGGCTTGATTCTATGGAATGGCCCGGGATTCCGCGATAACTGAAAATAAAAAAGGAGTGGAAGTATTATAGCTAACCTTAAAATCGAGAACATTATAGTGGTACCGGACCCGGAGTTTAAGCCGTATGTGTCCATAGACTTGGAAACGGGCATACCCACAAACCCCACTCTTTACGTGCCCGTCACTATTGCAAATAATAAGGCGGAGTTGTTTGCTCTTTTAGAGAAAGCGCAAGCGGAACTAGATAAACACGCGGAATAGATAACCGGCTAGGCCAGCGGGACGTTTCGACCCCGCTTATTTTTTTATGCCGGTGCTAAACAGTTTGACGCGGGGCGCCTTTCATACCATTATATATAACAGTAACCTATTCAAAGGAGAACTGGCATGCACATTAAAATAGGGGCAGCTATTAATAGACTGCCCCTCAATGCTAAAACTCAACGCCGGCGCATTACTGACAGTAAGGAATTATCTGGTAAACTGTCAGCTTTGTCAGTTAGTCATCTGTGCTTTTATAGGAAAGATTTTTGGTACGAAACCAGCCCCGATGGCAAGTTTTTGTGGGGGGCTTTTTACCCCCCTATCCCTGCATCCATCTATAGCAATACGCATCAGCTTAGTACAATCCCCGTCAACACGCAAACTCCCGCAGGCTGCCTTACGATAACGTCCGTTCGCATAATCGCCCGTACCAGCGTCTGGTCACTTTGAAACGCGCTTATGGCCCTGCTTTGGCTGGCGTCCCAGAAAGCCGCATCGCCGCTGGCGGCCAGGCTGATTTCTTGCCAGATTCCTATCGCGATCTGGCTGCCGTCTATGCAATACATTTCTGTTTCATTGCTGCCGGCGCCCAGATTGACCGGGACTGTAGAAGAGTAAATCACGGGCAACCCCAACAGCCTGTCCCCGGGGACGCCTGTAAGGTCGTAGGCCAGCATCGGCCGCCCGTCACCGTCTTTCAGCTTCAGCAGCAAGCCTTTTGTGTACGGGTGGGCAACCCAGCAGGTGGGGTTAGCATTGGCCCCCTGGACTGTAATCAGGCAGTCCACCAGTTTATCTGTGGTAATAGCTCCAGCATCGGCGGAAACGGTCGAAATCCCCTGCCAGTTACGAATACCCAAAGGCTCATTTCCCGCCCCCTGGCCACGTAAGTACCCGGCGTCGGCAGCTAAAGACAGCGCTTCAGCCAAATCGTCTCGGATTATCTGTTCAGCCGCGCCAGAGGTATCAGCAAGCAGTTCGTTGCTGACGGGTATAAGCACCCCCAGTTTCTTAGGTGACATTCTGACTTGTCCAAACTCAGGATTGGATTGCGTAATGTCCTGCGCTTCGCTTAGCCAATACGCAGTGCTCCTTGCCGTTTTTTTCGGGAATAACAGGCCGCCCGTTCCTTTGGGGAAATACTTCCGCAGCCCAGGAATTTTTGCAAATACAAGCTGCCCCATTAACATATTGATTATCTCGTTCGCCGGTGAATCGGTTACAAGGAAACCGCCCGCAGTATCGGTCCCCACAGTCATGCCGCGCTGCTCCAACTCGGCACCCCGCCAGTCGCCGGTAGCCAACCCCCGGATAGCACGTCTGAATGAAAATTTATCTTTTGGTTCACCAAACATGTTTTTCTCGCCTCCTGTTGTTAAGTGGTCGCTGTAATATTCCGGAAATGACCTGACAGAATCCATCGGCTCTGGCCTTAAAAGCCGTGTGTCGAAGTCAGGTGGGGTTAAGCGTTCGTTTAGTTCCTCAATCTTCCTCATCAGGTCGTTAAATTCGCACTCTTCCTGGGTCGTCAGGTCCCGCCCTTCGGCTTCTGCCTTATCCAATATCGCCTTTGCCTTTGTAATAGCTTCATCCCGATACTCACGTGGTGACTTTACCATTATGAAGTACCTCCTTTTTTTCTCCCTGGCAGGCAAAAAGGCCGCCAGGGGCCAAACCCAACGCTTTATATCCGCCTTTTGCCTTCCACCAGGCATCAGACAGAGGATAAAGCCTTGAGCATCGCTCCCGGCGGCCTCCAACGGTCGCGCCGATTGCGTTTGATTGAGTTTAAAGTGACAACTCCAACGCTGCCACCATTTATATTTTACCATTCTTCGTCAAAATTGGCAATAGTGACAAACGGGTATTTTCGTTCAAAAGCTTCCAGTCGCTCCCGCAGCTCCTGTTCAAAAGTCTTTTTGTGCCATTCCTTGCCTTCCGTCAGACGCTTTTGCTTACGAGCCTGCCGGCGGGCATACCGCTTTTCCCAATCGGTATGGAGAATTTCGGACGCCTCTTCCCACTGCTGCCGGGCCTCTTCAGGCCAATCGTCGTCGTTCAAGTGACCATAGAGGTCCCAAAGGTCATCTTTTAATTTTTGGGCTTCTTTCGGGGTCATAATTCCACCTCCCAACTTGCGTCATTGTCTTTAGCTGCGCCGTCATAAAGCATTTGGAGCATTTTCCCGTTCCTGCGGATGTCATGGAGTTGATCATCTAATAGAATTGCCAGTTCGTTGAAGATTTCAGCTACAGCCGGGTCAAGCTTTGTGAAGTCATTGCGCCACTGCATAAAAGCACGTTTAAAAACGTTTAATTCGGCACTTGTGAAATCAGCCAGCCCCGGCAGGTCCACCTCCGTTTTACCTACTTTCAGCCCGGGCGCTGCTACCCGCCGGACCGCCTCCAGCTCAAAAATTGTCGCCAATGCGCTGAAAAATTCCTGTACGCATGGCCGGAAAGGTCCGCTGGCATGGGCAAAAAATACCTTTTCCAGTGCTGCCACCGCGCCGTTTTTGATGTTAATTAAATCAATTGTCATTTTTATTTTTCTTCCTCCTTTTGACCGGTAATTTCCGCTAAAATGCCCTTCAGTTCCCTGACCGCCGCTGGGCCTAAAAGTTCCGCCTGGCGATGCCAGTTTTCCAGTTCCTCCGGCGGCCACTCCGGGTAAGACGGTATCCCTTCTAGGTGATGTCGGTATATCATTCTTAAATAACCCTTGCGTAAGTGTAATTTGCGCACCCATCCGGCCAATATCTTGTTTTTTTCCGCTTCTTTTACCTCGCCAGCACGAATCAAAAATTCCCAGTCCTCTTCCTCCGGCAAACGCTCAAGTTTGGGGCATTCATACGCCCACCACGCGCCGGGCCTCATGCCGGGGTATTCTGCGATCCACTCGTCATTAAGGATTTCGTGCCGATGGGCGAACCAAGCCGACCGTCGTTCCAAGGGGGTGGCCCAGGGAGACCGATGAGGATCAAAAATTTTATAACGATTAAACACTAGGTCAAGTTCCTGCATAGCGTCCAATGTTTGGCGTTTTTTGCGCCTACGCCTTTTAACTGCCACTTCTACCACTTCCCCGGCGGCCGCCCGATTGGACCTGGTGGTTCAATATCCAACCCCAGTTGTCGCCAGGCTTTCAGCAGGACCAATTTCTGGTCCTTCTCAATCTGCAGTCCCGGGTGGGGCCGCTTGCGCCCGGAAGGGTCGGTAATAATCAGCCCGTCTCGTTCAACCTCCGCCCGGGCAGCCTGGATTCGGTCCCATGCTTCCAGCGCCACCTGCAGGAGGACTAAGCCGTCCGTCTCCAGCTCCCAACCTTCGGTAATACTCTGCCAAATTTTTTTAGCCGCTCTGCTCAAATGTTTTGGCGGTTTACTGCCAAGCATGGTAATTCCTCCCAACATTCAACATATGCTACTTCTATTTTCGCCTGCGCGATGCCGCCCGCCCGGTCCGAAGCCGAGAGGTTGTAAAGATTTTACTCCCCCTCCCCATTTCCTTCCAGTTCGCTTTCTCTCATCCCGCTGCTGCGCTTTCCATTTCTTGCTTTTCATGCGCTTTCTCTCATGCTTAGTCACTGTTTTCCCTTCTCCTTTCCGCCGGCTGTTTTGGACCTGGCCCTGGCCTTCCGGGCCCGGATTACGGCTTTTCCACGCTTTAAGGCCGCCGCCCAAATGTCGGGATTCCGTTCCAGCAGGCGTCGCAATTCCTGTTCAGTTAACACCAGCAGGTAACGCGGTAACCTGATTTCTATGTGCTTCATGGTTTGCCTCCCTTAATGCGGGCTTTCGTCGCCCAGTTCCTTGGATACTTCCATAAGCGCCCGCAGTATTTTCGGCAATAGCTCCGTTTTGAATGTTATTCCTTTTCTGGTGGGTTTCCAGTCCTCGCCGTCATCATAATACACCCGAATAGAGACAAGATCATACCCCTTGTATTCCGTCCGCTCGATTCTTATTTGCTCACGCTTGTTTTTCTCAATGGTTATCATTTTTTGCCTCGCATCCTTTTGTAGCTCGGGCACATTACCACTTTGCCCGCGGGCTGTTTGCAGTCCCGCTGGCAGGTATCACACAGGCTTTTCACTTTGTCCCAGTCTTTCACCGCCTGGTCCCCCCTTGGGTCATGGCCTGCGCCACCAGTTCCCGGATTATTTCACCGATCGACTTGTCTCTGGTGTAGCTTTCGGCCTTTAGCCAGCGTAGTTGTTCCGGTGTTACTAATATCTGCAATCTGTGCCAGTTCACCACCTAATGCCCTCCTTTTTAAATACTGCGTCCAGCTGTGCCGCCTTGTGCGGGGGCAGGTCCCACACCCGGTCACAGCCGAACGCTTCAATGACTTCCTCGGTGGTTAGTTGCCGCTGTTGGGTGAACGCATC
>CAJYBN010000134.1 GCA_913064925.1 uncultured Peptococcaceae bacterium | reverse complement strand
CGATACAAAGGGTGGCCAAACCATACCTGCTGCCGCGGCGCTTCATTTCATGCAGCAGGGTGACCAGTATTCTCGCTCCGCTGCAGCCAATAGGATGGCCGAGAGCCACCGCGCCGCCGTTAACATTGGTTTTTTCCGGAGGGAGTTCCAGTTCCCGCATCACGGCTATGGCCTGAGCAGCAAAGGCTTCGTTGGCTTCGATGAGGTCCATGTCAGCAACCGTCAAGCCGGCCTTGGCCAGCGCTTTGCGACTGGCGGGGATGGGGCCGAGACCCATGTATGCCGGATCAACGCCGGCGGACGCCGTCGACCGGATGGTGAATAGCGGTTTGACCCCCAACTCCTTGGCCTTGGCATCTGACATAACCACCACGGCTGCCGCGCCGTCGTTAATGCCCGAAGCGTTGCCGGCCGTCACCGTTCCGTCTTTTTTGAACGCCGGCTTTAACTTGGCCAGCACTTCCACCGTGGTACCGCGGCGGGGATGCTCATCGGTATCAAAGACCACCGGATCGCCCTTTTTCTGCGGAATCTCGATGGGTAGTATTTCCTCCTTAAAACGGCCTTCATCAATAGCGGCAATGGCTTTCTGATGGCTGCCGGCAGCAAACACGTCTTGTTCCTCCCTGGTAATGCCGTACTTTTCAGCGATGTTTTCTGCGGTTATGCCCATATGTACGTCATTGAAAGCGCACCACAGGCCGTCCCGGATCATGGCGTCAACCAGCTTGGCATCACCCATGCGGTAACCCCAGCGGCCCTGCTCCACCAAATAAGGAGCCACGGACATATTTTCCATACCGCCGGCAACAATTATATCCGCCTCACCGGCAGCTATCAGCTGGGCCGCCAGTCCAATCGTCTTTAAACCGGACCCGCATACCTTGTTTAGTGTCCACGAGGGTACCTCTTGGGGAATGCCTGCCTTAATAGCTGACTGGCGTGCCGGGTTTTGCCCCAAGCCGGCCTGTATAACGTTGCCCATGATAACTTCGTCCACTTGACCGGGTGCCACGCCGGCCCTGCGCAAGGCCTCCGCGATAACCTTGGCTCCCATATCTACCACGGGTACCTGTGTCAGCGAACCGCCGTACCTGCTGACGGCTGTTCTTACCGAACTGACGATAACTGCTTCACGCATAATCTCTCTCCTTTCCAAATATCCAAATCAACTAAATCAATATGAGATAAAATTTTCCCTCCAAGCATAGGCCCCATATGGCTGTAAACTTATTTCAAGCCGGCAGGGACAAACCCGCCGGCTTGAAAATGTCGATCCAAGCCGCTCAACAACATCCGGATCTTGCACCCGTATACCGGGCTGTCCAACTCGCACCGGCAGCGGGCCTAAAGTCATCGATTAAATGCCCGTCTTATTGAGCGGTCAGCTTCTTTAACTCTTCCGTCAATATGGGCACTACTTCAAATAGGTCACCAACGATACCGTAATCAGCTACCTTGAAAATATTGGCTTCCTCGTCTTTGTTAATGGCCACTATACATTTAGCCGAACTCATACCGGCCAGGTGCTGGATGGCTCCGGAAATGCCGCAGGCAATATATAAAACAGGGGAAACGGTCTTACCGGTTTGTCCAACTTGCATACTGTGCGGTGCCCATCCGGCGTCGACAGCGGCCCGGGATGCTCCCACGGCGGCGCCCAAAACATCGGCTAGCTCTTCCAGGATCTTAAAGTTTTCCGGCCCTTTCATACCCCGGCCGCCGCTGACGATGATATCAGCCTCGGTCAATTCCGGGCGCTCGGAAACCTGGCGTACAATATCCTTGATTACCTGGCGAATGTTACCAATGTCGGGAGTTACTTTGACAGTCTCGGGGGTTTTCGGCTTCGCTTCCGCGGTAAATGTGTTGGGGCGAATGGTAGCCATGACCGGGCGTGCCTCAGGGCAGGAAGCCTTGACAAATGCTTTGCCGGCGTAAATGGGACGGGTAAACACCAGCTGCCCGTCCACGACCTCCATGCCGGTGCAGTCGGTCATCAAACCGGTTTCCAGGCGCTGCGCCACCTGGGCGGCTAGGTCGCGGCCAGTTATAGTGCATCCCAGCAAAAAGACACTGGGCTGGTGCTCTTTAATCAGGTCGGTCACTACGTTAGTGTAACCGTCGGTGGTGTAGTTTTCCAAGCCGTCGCTTTCGGTAATGTATACTTTATCAACGCCGTACTCGCCAAGGGAGTCGACCAGCCCGGCTACGTCTTTCCCTAGTAAAACTGCACATAGTTCTTCCCCAAGCTGGTCGGCTACTTTGCGACCTTCGCTGAGTAATTCAAAAACCACTTTTTTAATTTGTCCTTCACGCTGTTCGGCAAAAACCCAAATTCCTTTCGCCATATACTGTCTCCCTCCTTAAATAAGTGTTAGCGTTTTGTTTAGACAACTTTTGCCTCTTCGCGCAACAGCCTGGCCAATTCACGGGCAGCCTCGGCGGGTTCGCCCGGGATAATCTTACCGGCTTTGCGCGGCTCCGGCAGCGAGAAGGAAATTGCCTTAACCTTGGGTGCAATTTGTCCTTCTTCCAGGCCAACATCAGCCAAAGTCATTTTTTGCATGGGCTTCTTCTTGGCTTTCATGATTCCCTTCATGGAAGGATAACGGGGCTCGTTGAGGCCTTTTTGGGCTGTCAAAACGGCAGGCAGGGGAACTTCCACCACTTCGCTGCCACCCTCTATTTCGCGGGTAGCCACCGCTTTGCCGTCCGCAACCTCCAACTTGGTAATCATGTTCACTACGGGAATGTTCAATATTTCTGCCACCCGGCCGGCAACCTGGGCTGAACCGTCGTCAATGGCCCTGAAGCCGCCCAGGATAATATCGTATTCCATGCCGCTGATAACCTTGGCCAATATGGTGGCTGTGGAATATTCATCCAGCTCCACGTCACCGGGATCCACCAACACAGCCTTGTCGGCACCCATAGCCAGCGCCTGGCGCAGGGCGTCCTGGGTTTGCTGTCCCCCGACACTGATTACGGTGACTTCGCCTTCGCCCTGATTTTCTTTCAAGCGAAGGGCTTCCTCCACCGCAAACTCGTCGTAGGGATTCATGATCAAGCTAACCCCTTGACGTTCTATTTTGCCGTTTTCATCCAGAACAATTTTTGCTTCCGTGTCAAAGGTTTGCTTGAGGCATACTAGGATTTTCATACGCTTCCTCCTTTGCTAATTAGTTATTCTGATAATTTAACTATAATAAGCTCTTCCGAGCTTATCTGCCATGTGTCCGGTTATTTCAACAGGTTGGCAGCAATTACAATACGCTGCACCTCGCTGGTGCCTTCGTAAATCTCCGTGATCTTAGCATCCCGCATCATGCGTTCAACGGGATATTCCCTGGTGTACCCGTAACCACCGAAAATCTGCACCGCCTTAGTGGTAACCCACATGGCGCATTCCGAAGCGAACAACTTGGCCATGGCCGATTCCTTGCTGTACGGCTCCCCCTGGTCTTTAAGATAAGCCGCCTTATAAACCAGCAACCTGGCTGCTTCAATGCGGGTTGCCATATCGGCCAGCATCCACTGCAGCCCCTGGAAGGAGCTGATGGGTTTGCCGAATTGCTCTCTTACCTTGCTATATTTGAGGGCTTCGTCGAAAGCGCCCTGGGCTATGCCCAGCGCTTGGGCCGCTATCCCGATCCGGCCGCCGTCGAGAGTCATTAGGGCAATTTTAAACCCTTTACCATCTTCTCCTAGTAAATTTTCCCGGGGAACGCGGCAATTCTCAAACACAAGCTCGTATGTGGATGATGCTCTAATACCCATCTTATGCTCTTTTTTTCCGAAAGTAAAGCCTGGCGTCCCCTTTTCTACTATAAACGCAGCCGTACCCCTGTGTCCCTTGGTCTTGTCGGTACTGGCTATAATTACGTAAATGTCGGCTTTTTCTCCGTTGGTAATAAAAATCTTGCTTCCGTTCAGCACATATTCATCCCCGTCAAGCACGGCTGAAGTTTTTACCGACCCCGCATCGGAACCGGCAGAGGGCTCGGTTAAGCCGAGCGCGCCAATTTTTTTACCGCTGGCCAGGGGCACCAGGTACTTTTGTTTTTGTTCTTCGGTGCCAAAGGCATAAATGGGCCAAGCACAAAGGGAGGTATGCGCCGATATCAATACCCCGGTAGAGGCGCACACCCGGGACAGCTCTTCGACTGCTATGGCGTAGCATACGTTGTCCATGCCCGCGCCTTCATATTCTTCCGGAAACGGTATTCCCGTGAGGCCCATTTCGGCCATCTTGTCCCACAAGGTATAATCGTACTCTTCAGCCTCGTCCATCGGGCCTGCTTTAGGCGCCACTTCGCTTTCCGCAAAATCCCGCACCGTTTTTCGTATCATTTCCTGTTCTTCGCTTAATTTAAATTCCACAAAATTGACCTCCTTTTTTTCAATATGAGGCAAAACTTTTATGCTAATCAGCGTTTTCCGGGGCGGAGCAGTTCGTGCACCAGAAAGCACGCAAAAAATATACCAACTTTATGGAGGCATAGCCACGCGCGCCCGGCGGTTGCGGGACCAACCCCTTCAAACCAGAGCCGGCGCCCAAGCTAATAAGTGGCAATGTCCAGGCCCTTATACAGTATTTTACCACACTGTCAACGTGCATGGACAAATTTTAATATTACACTGGCCACCACCTCCCGGACCAACTACAGTTGACTGAACGTTCAATCAGTTTTTTTATATTACTAACTTATTGCATCTTAAAAGTGCAGTCAATATTTTTTTAATATTTATGGCCGCAGAGATAAAAAAAACGGGCTGCTAAGCCCGTTCGCAAATAGAAAGTTTAGCACATGCTTATTTTTTCTTCCAACCCGCCCATTCCCTTTCGCGCAGTTCCACCCGGCGGATTTTACCGCTGATGGTTTTGGGTAAACTGTCCACAAACTCGATTTTGCGCGGGTACTTATAGGGAGCGGTTACTCTCTTAACATGATCTTGCAATTCTTTTACCAGTTCATCGGAAGGCTGGTAACCCGGCGCCAGGATAACAAACGCCTTAACAACCTCGCCGCGCACCTCGTCCGGGCTGGAAACCACGGCGGATTCCGCTACCGCCGGGTGTTCAAGCAGGGCGCTTTCCACTTCAAACGGCCCAATGCGATAGCCGGATGCCAGAATGACGTCGTCGGACCTGCCCACAAACCACAGGTAACCATCTTCGTCCTTAATCGCCCGATCCCCGGTTACATACCAATCACCGCGGTAGCAGGAGGCTGTTTTTTCCGGGTTCTTCCAGTACTCTTTAAACAGGCCTACCGGCCTTTCCGGCTTAACCTTTACAGCTATATCGCCTTCCTGCCCCCTGGGCACGATATTCCCATCGTCATCGATAACTTCTACCACGAATCCAGGGCTGGGCTTGCCCATGGACCCAGGGCGAACCTCCAGGCAGGGGAACGTACCGACCATGCACACGGATTCCGTCTGGCCGTAACCGTCCCTAATTTTTAACCCGGTATGTTTTTCCCAGGTTTCGATTATCTCCGGGTTAAGCGGTTCGCCCGCGGCCACCACGTGGCGCAGAGTTTTAAAGTTATATTTGGAAAGATCCTCCAAAACGAACATGCGATAGGCTGTCGGGGGCCCGCACATGGTGGTAATGGGATATTTTTCCAGGTAATGTAAGGTCTTTTTCACATCAAAGCGCGGCGTGTGGTGTACAAACAGAGCCGCACCGCAGTTCCAGGGGCCGAAAAGGCTGCTCCAGGCCGCCTTGGCCCAGCCGGTGTCCGAAAGATTCCAGTGCAGGTCGTCCGGCCGCAAATCCAGCCAGTACTTACCGGTAATGATGTGGCCGTAGGGGTAACTGGCATGCGTGTGTACCGTCATTTTGGGATAGCCGGTGGTCCCGGAGGTAAAGTACAAAATGGCGTTCTCGTCGTGCCGGGTGTCGGCCGTTTCAAACTGGTCCGATGCGCTGCTCACGGCATCTTCGTAGTTTACCCAACCGTCCCTTTGCGCCTGAACCAAAATAAAACTTTTTACGGTGGGACATTCACTGCGGATTTCGTCTACCTTGGGAGCGTTATCGGCGTCGGTAATAACACAAACGGCCTCCGCCGAGTCGAAGCGATACTTTAAGTCCTTGGCGGTAAGCTGTGTAGTACCGGGGCTGATGACGGCGCCCATGCGCAAGCAGGCAATGTTGATTTCCCACCACTCAATTAACCTGGGCAGCACCACTATTACCACGTCGCCCCTTTTAACGCCCTGCTGGGTGAGTACGTTACACAGCTGCCGCGACCTTTTGCAAAGCTCAGCAAAAGTTTTCTTTACTTCATTACCTTCGTCATCCACCCACCAAATGGCCAACTTGTTCGGATCTTCGGCCCATTTATCGAGAACATCCCGCGCAAAATTATAATATTCCGGCACTTCCCATTTGAATTCGGCATAAGTTTTGTCGTAGTCTACCATATTATAAGTTTGGCTCATAAAATCCCCCTTCTTTTTTATAAAATTTATTACCTAGCACGGTTCCTTACAGAAAAACACGCCAGCGGGTGGAAGCCCGCCGCGGCGACAAGCCGGCGCATACGCGTGCCGCAGCGAGCGCCTTTGATTTACAAGGTAGTCAAGCCGTTTCTATTTTTGCATCCTGCTCCCGTCCAAGCTGCTTGGTGGCAATTTCGCGCAACTTGTATTTTTGCACCTTGCCGCTGGCGGTTGTCGGGTACTCATCTACAAACAGGAAAAAAGCTGGAATCTTGTGCCGGGCTATCTTACCGGTGCAAAACTCCTTCATTTCCTCATCCGTAGCTGTTTCACCCGGCTTTAACTGCACAAAGGCCACCACTTCCTCCCCGTACTTGCGGCTGGGTACGCCAACTACCTGGACATCCTTAACCTTGGGGTTGGTGTACAAAAATTCCTCTATTTCGCGCGGGTAGATATTTTCCCCCCCGCGGATGATCATATCCTTTAACCTTCCGGTGATTTTACAGTAACCGTTTTCATCCATCACGGCCAGGTCGCCGGTATGCAACCAGCCGTCCTTATCGATGGCCTGCTCGGTGGCTTCAGGCATGTTATAGTAACCTTTCATAACGTGGTAACCGCGGGTACACAATTCGCCCTGCACGCCCGGGGGAACTTCTTCACCCGTTTCCGGGTTAACGATTTTAACTTCCACGTTGGGTAATGCCCTGCCTACGGTGCTCACGCGCAGTTCAATGGGATCGTCGGCTCGGGTCATTGTAATGCCGGGCGAAGACTCTGTCTGACCGTATGTGATGCAAATTTGCTTGGCGCCCATTTTGTTAACTACTGCCTTCATAACTTCAATGGGACAAGGGGCACCCGCCATAATGCCGGTACGCAGGGACGAAGTATCGTACTTGTTCTTTTCCATTTCCTCCAACTCGGCGATAAACATAGTGGGAACGCCGTGTACCGCCGTGCATTTGCAGGTCTCAATTGTCTCCAATACTGCTTTGGCGTTAAAAGATTCCACCGGCGCCATGGTTGCGCCGGATACTACGCAAAGCAAAGTACCCATTACGCAGCCGAAGCAATGAAAAAACGGTACGGGGATACACAAGCAGTCATTAGGCGTAAACCTTAAGCATTCGGCCTGGCTGTAAGCGTTGCCGATGATATTCGTGTGGGTCAACAT
>CAJYBN010000133.1 GCA_913064925.1 uncultured Peptococcaceae bacterium | reverse complement strand
GTCCGTGTATCCGCCCAATGAATTGGGCGGGATTACAGCCCCCTCGCGCTCCCCCAATTTCCTAAAATTTACCTTAAACAACAAAAAACCCGGGCCACGGTGGGGCCAGCTTCACAATTCTTCTCAGGTACACGCCCATGCACTAAAAAACAAAAAACCTGGACCTCTATATTTACAGGCCCAGCTTTTTCAGCTTCTCGTACAGCCGGGAGCGGCTGATGCCCAGCATGCGGGCCGCCCTGGTCTTGTTGCCCCCCGACGCTTTCAGCGCCGAGAGGATGATTTCCCGCTCGGCGTTGCTCAAACGCTCCCGGTACTTGCCATCGCCGGCCGAGCTCTCCTGCCTGGCCGGGCCGCGCCGCAGGTAGGCCGGCAGGTCCTTGACCCTGATGGTGCCGCCGGTGGCAAAGTTTACCGCCCGCTCAACTACATTTTCCAGTTCCCGCACGTTGCCGGGCCAGTGGTAGGCCTGCATCACACCCAGGGCCTCCCGGTCGATGTCGGTAACGCCGGTGCCGAAAATGGTGTTATACTTGCGCAAAAAGCAGTGCACCAGGGGTAATATATCTTCGGGGCGCTGGCGCAGGGGCGGAATGGTCAGGGCAATAACGTTGAGCCGGTAAAAAAGGTCTTCACGAAACTTGCCCTGCCTCACCATTTCCTCCAGGTCCCGGTTGGTGGCGGCTATTACCCGCACGTCCACCCTGACCGGCCGCGTACCCCCGATGCGGTCAAACTCGCGGTCCTGCAGGACCCGAAGCAGCTTGGCCTGCAGGCCCGGACTCATGTCCCCGATTTCATCCAGGAATATGGTACCTCCGTGGGCCAGCTCAAAACGCCCGGGCTTGCCTCCCTTTTTCGCGCCGGTGAAAGCCCCCGGTTCGTAGCCGAAAAATTCCGACTCCAAGAGGTGTTCCGGAACCGCCGCGCAGTTCACCTTGACAAAGGGTCCCTCGCGCCTGGGGCTGGCCATGTGGATGGCCTGGGCGAATAGTTCCTTCCCGGTGCCGCTCTCTCCCTTGATGAGCACAGTGGAGGTGCCCCGGGCTGCCTGCAGGGCCTCCCGCTTGAGCTGAACCATGGCCGGGCTGACAGTGATGATGCTGTCAAAAGTATAATAATTATTACCCGCCTTTTGCAGTTCCTGGCGGTAATAGCTGAGCTGGTTTTCCAGGGTATCCATGCGCCGGGCCAGTTCCCTGATCTCCTCCAGGTTGCGGAACATCATCTTGCCCACCGCCCCGGCCACCCGGCCGTTCTCAACAATGGGCAGGCGCGAAACCACGTAGTAGCTGCCCCCCACCTGCTGCAGCTGCCCGGTTTCGGGCACCCCGGTACGGGCCACGATGTGCAGGCGGCTGTTCTCCAGCACCTGGGTCACGTGCCGGCCCACTGCCGCCTGCGGGTCCAACCCGAAAAAATCAGCCAAGGACTGGTTGATGAAGGTTATGTAACCGTCCCTGTTTACCACTACTATGCCGTCGTAAGCGATGTCCAGCACGGTTTGCAGGGTACGCTGAAGAGTGCGCACGCTCTCTAGTTCCGCCGCCACCTGTTCCAGTTCGGTAAGATCCTGGAAGATGGCCATGGCCCCGGCGGTACGCCCCCCGTCCAACACCGGTGTGCAGTTGACCAGCAGCGCTCGCCCGCCGATCTCGTATTTTTTACCCACTTCCACCCGGCCCAAGGCAATGACGTCCACCAGGTTCAGGCCGGGCAGCACCTGCTCTACGGGCTTGTCAAGAACCTCTTCTTCCCTGACACCCAGCAGCGCCTCGGCAGCGGGATTCAACATAGTGATCAAACCCGCCTCGTTGACTGACACCAGGCCGTTGTGCATGGCCTGGTAAACGGCCCGCAAACGCGCGTTCAGCAGGTCCGACTCGCGAAACAAGGCCATGATCATGTCCACCTTGGTAAAAACGCCCCGCACGTGATTTTGCCCGTCTACCACCACACCCATGCCCACGGGGCTGGTTTTCACCGCCTCCACGATTTCGTGGTAGGGAGCGTCCAGGCCCACCGTAACCACCCGGCGGGTTAAAAATGCCTCCACCCGCTCCTCGAGGCCATAGCCAGCTAGCAGGGCATCAAACAAATTGATACGGGTCAACAGGCCGCATAAACAGCCCCTATCGTCCACCGCTGGGATGCCGTCTAGGCGGGTGCGGCGAAAAAGGACCACCGCCCGGTGCAAAGTATCGTCCGGTTTGAGGGTGGGTATGCCCGGGGTCATAATGTCTTTCATACGCACGGCGACCACCTCCCGACACAAAAGATGGTATTATTCACTTCGCCGCGCGCCCCGCGTTCCCTTTTTTCTTGCAACCGGCAAGATTATGGTCATGCGTGCGGGACGTCACTTCGCCCCTGGTTGGGGAACGGGTTAGGACAACTCCCTAACTATTTCTACGCCAGCGCTGGCTCCTATCCTGGTGGCGCCTGCTTCCAACATGGCCAGCGCCTGCTTTGCATTTTTGATGCCGCCGGAAGCCTTAACCCCCAGGCGCTGTCCTACGGCGGCCCTTAGCAGCGCCACGTCCTCCACCGTGGCGCCGCCCGTTCCGAAACCGGTGCTGGTTTTAACGAAGTGCGCTCCCGCCTGCTCCGCCAGCCGGCAGGCCAGGACCTTTTCCTCCCGGGTCAGGTAACAGGTTTCGATGATCACCTTGATCACGGCGTTGTGTTCAACCGAGCGGGCCGCCTCCACCACCGCCTTGATGTCGTCCAGAACGACGTCTTCCCGGCGTTCCTTCAAGGCCGCCACATTAATGACCATGTCCAATTCCCGGGCGCCGCGCCGCACGGCTTCCGCCGCCTCGCAGGACTTGGCAGCGCTGAAAGTGCTGCCCAGGGGAAACCCGATAACCGTGCACACCGCCACGCCCGTGCCCGCCAGCTGCTCCGCCGCCAGCGGTACGAAAAAGGGGTTGACGCAAACAGCAGCAAAACCATATTCCCGCGCTTCGCGGCACAGCCTGGCAATATCCGCCCGGGTGGCCTCCGGTCGCAACAGGGTATGATCAATGGCGCGCGCCAGTTCACTTTTAGTAACCACCGTAAACACACCTTTCCGCTATGCCTTGATATCCACCACGGTGCCGCCAGTTATGGCCCGCAGCTGGGCAAAAGATATAGGCAGCGCCCGGGTCAAAAGCACGCACGTAATCGCGCACGCGTTTCACCGCCATGAATAGTTCCCCCTCCTGTAACTGCTAAACTGCTGTTAATTCTTCGTTATACCGCATTATACTGCAAAACGGGACAAGCGGCATCCCGCTGTACCAAAACAACACCCCGCAGGCGCCGGTGTGCGCCCCTTGTTCGGATCTTCCGGCGGCGAAAGAAATTTACCCGTCTAAAAGCAGCAAAGCGCCGCCATATCGCCGGTAAAAAAACGCCCGGGCGGCCAAATTAAATTAAAATTTAAGCTGCCTTATTGCCAAGTCTTTTTATATTGGGTATATTGATATATAAATATATATATTACTATATTATAGGGTGTTTCTCATGTTCGCCTTTTTGAAAGCTTCCAGCAAGAACATGCCTGTGCAAAATGATGAAGTGGCCTTCGTTTCGGCCATGACCGACTTTATCCTTGCCCATACGGAAATCATGGCCGTCCGGGCTGCGCTAAAAATTGAAGAAGTGGCGAAAAAAGCCTCCGACCTGGCGGCTACCAGCCAGGAAATGGCTGCAACTACCGAGGAAGTTTCGGCGGCCACCCAGCAGATAAGCGCCGGCATGCAAAACATGAGGACCGGCGCAGTGGAGAACATCAGTAAAATTGACAACCTGGAAAACCTGTCGGGCGAAGTAGAAACAACACTGCAGAAGATGACCGAGGACGCCAAGACTCTGGTGGACCGGATAAAAAACATTGACGGCATCAGCCAAAACGTTTCCGAAATAGCGGACCAAACCAATTTATTGTCCCTGAATGCCGCCATTGAAGCAGCCAGGGCCGGTGAACACGGCCGCGGTTTTTCCGTAGTGGCGGAAGAAGTGCGCAAGCTGGCCGGACAAACCAAGTCTGCCGTCAAGGAAGTGAAAGATCTATCCGAGGAAATCAACAACGGAGCGGTCATGGTGGGTGAGGCAGTGGCCACGGTGCAGTCCGCCTTTCACAAGTACATTGCGGAAGTAAAAGAAGTTTCCGAAACAATTCGCCAAAGCATGTCACAAATTGACGAGTCCGCCAAAGCTTCGGAAAACATCGCCCATTCCATGCAGCAGCAATCCCTAACCACGGAAAACCTGGCCAAGCTGGCACAGGACCTGACCGAGTCCATTGACTTTGGGGACATTTTGCTCAACAACGCCAGGCAAATGGACAAGACCATTAGGCCGCACCTGATAAAGCCGGCTGATTTATCAACCAAGAGCATACTGGCCGCCCGGCTGGTGGACCATGCCAACTTCTTGCGCGACGTATTGCAAAACGCCGGCCGCGGCACCACCGTAACGGACCATCACAACTGCGCTTTCGGCAAATGGTACGATGCCAACCGGGAAAAGTATAAACACTTGAAAGAATACCTGGCCGTGGACGAGCCGCACCAGCACGTCCACCTGGCGGCCCAGGCATTGGTCCGGGAAAAAACGCTGGCCAACATCGACGACCTGCTGCATGCTTCGGTGGACATTCTCACGGCCTTTGTCAAACTGGCATCAGCCCTGGACAAGGAACAATCCGCAGCCTAGCCCAACGCGTTTACCGGCGCTGCCTGTACGTTTGCCCCGAAGGCCCGCGCCAACGCCCGTACCAACAAGCCACTGACCCAGCCGCTGGCGATACCGGTAAAACCCACCAGCATCATTACCGCCGTTGTCCCGAAGGTAACTGCCAGCCCAACTGTAACCTTTGGCTTGGAAATTTTCGGCATTTACGTTATACATTCAACGCGTCCCCTGCCGATCCTGCTCCCGCCCGGCATTGCAATCCGCGGCTACCGGGCGACCTGCAGCATGGCCCGAATCCTCTCCGGGGCAGGCGGGTGGCTGTAGGAGAACCAGCGGATAAAGGCCGGCGGCGCAACATCGGACAGGTTCCCCGCGGCCAGATTCTTTTGCAGGCGGATTGCCGCCCCAACGTCTCCCGTCAATGTGACCGCCACGCGGTCGGCTTCCAGTTCCATGTGCCTGGATATGTAGTTTTGCAGCGGGCTGCTGGCAAAGGAAACCAGCATAAAAAACAGCAGGATCACCGCCCAGGTGAGCGGCTGCTGGTGGACCTGCGGCGGCAGCGTGGCCCGCAGCAGCAGAAACAACAAACCCCAGGTGGCAAAGTTTCCCAGAACGGCCAGGCCCAGCCCCTGGAGGATATGACCCCGGCTCCAGTGCGCCATCTCGTGGGCCACCACCGCTTTAACCTGGTCCCGGGGGTAGTCTTCCAGCAAGTTGTCGTAAAGCACAATGCGCTTGGTTTTTCCCAGGCCGGTAAAGTAAGCGTTGGCCTTGGTGGTGCGCCGGCTGGCATCCATCACCAGCACCTGGTCCACAGGTAGGCCCGCCTTGCGCGACAGCTCGCTGACCATGTTCGCCACGGCGGGATTTCCGGCCGGCTCAAAGCGGTTGAACAGGGGTGACACAATCACCGGCCACAGCAAAGTCTGCACCACCAGCCACAGGGAGAAGAAGGCGGCCCCGGCCAGCCACCAGGTGCCCGGCCAGCGGGACAAAATCCAAAACAGCACCAGAACACCCGCCGCCGACAGCAGCAGTTCCAACCCAGCGCCCTTCAGGTAGTCCGCCCACCAGGACCCCAGGCTCTGTGTGGAAAAACCCCAGCGGTGCTGCCAGTAATAGCCGCGGAAAAACCGGAAGGGCAGCCCAATGAGCCGCAGCGACAGCCAGGTAACGAAAAAAAACAGCAGCACCGAGCCGTAATAGCTTCCAGCCAGCTGCTGGGCCCAGCGGGTCAGGGCGGCGCCCCCGCCGCCGAAGACCATCCACAGCAGGAACGCGGCCTGCGCTAGAAAACCGCCTATAAACATCAACCGCGGCAGCATGTTATAGGCACGGCCCCGCTCGACCTGTTCGGCGGTAAAATACTGCAGCGCCGCCGGATCTACCCGGCCGGGAAACAAAGTGAACCACAAATAAAGCAGGCTGAACAACCCCGTCACAGCAAGCAAAATCAACCACAGGACATTGATTTTCGGCTGCAGTTTGCATCCCCCCATCCTTTTCCACCGCTTACATATTTTCCACCCCAACTTCAAGGCATAGTAACCCGTCCCCATGAAAAAATAAATACCAGGAGGTGAACATCCATATGAGAGGTAACACGACAAGCTGGGCCGTTCTGGGTGTCGGCGCCGCCGTGGCGGGACTGGGCAGGCTGGTGGGCGGCAGCTTGGGCGCGGGCATCACCGGCTTCGGCCTGGCGCACGTTGTGCTGGGTATGCTGGACCAGTTCAGGCCCAGCGTCCGCCAGTAGGTAAAAATAAGCCGCGGTCAATCGCCGGGTAAACCAGGGAATGAATTAAAGTCTCCGCCGGAGACTTTAATTTGTTAAACGGAAGAAGTGCCGGAACGTCCATTCCCGGTCTCTCCCTGGCGTGCCTGTTCTTCTTCCAGTGCCTCCATCTGTTCCAACACCAGCCGTTTTTTCTCGTTACCCGTGGCTTCGCTTAAAACGCCCTCGCCCAGCAACCTCTCCACGGCTTGGTGCTCGGCATAGAGCAATTTTTTGCGTGCGCTGAACTCCTGCTCCCGCAGCAGCTGGGGATGTCTGCGGTACAGCTGGTCCAGTTCCCGGTATATCCTGCCCAGCCGGTCGTCAATTTCTTTTTCCAGGCGCTTGAACACCGGCGGCGACACCCTTCCCTTCGCCTGCAGACGCCTGAGCTCCTGCCTGGCGGCCAGGGCCTGCTGCAGTTCAAACGTCAGGTGCTCGTATTCCTTCAGTCCCCGCACGGCCTTCTCCAGGCCCAGCAAGCGAATCAGGGGAGAAACAGTGAGCCCTTGGGCGACCAGCGAGAAGAATACGACGCCGAAGGTAAGCGCAATAATCATCTCCCGCCCCGCAAAGCCGGGGGGCAGGCTTAAGGCAAGGGCCAGGGAAAGCGATCCTTTCAACCCGCCCCAGTTCAAGATATGTTTCCACGCCCAGGGCAATTTATACGGCGCGGTGCCCAGGTAAACCGCCGCGCTGCGCCCCAAGAAGACCAGGGCAATGGCAGTCAAAACGGGCACTGCGTGTTCCGTCATGTCGATGCGGGCAATTTCCAAGCCCACCAGGATGAATACCAGGGAATTGGTCACCAGGGTAACGGTGTCCCAGAAAACCGAAATACTCAACCGCGTGGTGGGGGTCATGCCGATAACTTTCCCGTAATTACCCAGCACCAGACCAGCGGCCACTACAGCAATGACGCCGGAAACATGCAGGTACTCGGCTACAAAGTAAGCGCCGTAAAACAGCACTACGGAAAAGGCGATTTCCAGGGGGTAGTCGTCATAGAACCGCACCACCTGGGACAGCAGGAAGCCCAGCAGCAGGCCCACCGCCATGCCGCCGGCCGCCACTTTGAGAAACATCGCCAGCCCGGCCGCCGCCCCCCAGGGACCAAGGGCAACAATGGATCCCAGAGAAAAGGCGGAAATTTTGAAAATAACCACCGACACCCCGTCGTTGATCAGGCTTTCCCCTTCCATAATAGTGGCCAGGCGCCGGTTCACGCCGAGGCTTTTAAATACCGATATAACGCTGACCGGATCCGTCGCC
>CAJYBN010000132.1 GCA_913064925.1 uncultured Peptococcaceae bacterium | reverse complement strand
AACAACGTCTGCCAGAACCGTGTCCTCCAGTTCGACCGGGCCGACGAGCATTACGACGTTGTGTCGGCCTTTATTAAAAGCATGCGGGGCTCGGACCCCCAGGCTACCCTGTACTGGCTGGCAAGGCTCTTGTATGCGGGCGACGACCCGGTTTTTATCGCCCGCCGGCTAATGATTCATGCGGCCGAGGACGTGGGCCTGGCGGACCCCCAGGCGCTGGTGGTGGCCGCCTCGGCGGCCACGGCAGTGGAGCGCGTGGGCATGCCCGAGGCGCGCATTATTTTGGCCGAAGCGGCGCTGTACATTGCCATGGCGCCCAAAAGCAATTCATCCTATACCGGCATAGAGGCGGCTTTGCAGGCGGTGCGCCGGGAAAAAGCGGAACCCGTGCCCCTTCACTTGCGGGATACCAGTTACAGCGGCGCCAAGGACCTGGGGCACGGCCGGGGGTACCTTTACCCCCATGATTTTCCGGGGCACTGGGTGGAGCAGCAGTACCTGCCCGACAACCTCAAGGGCCAGCAATTTTACCGCCCTTCTGCACAGGAACGGGAGCGCGCCCTGTGGGAAAATTTACAGCAGCGCAAAAGTAATTGACAAAATCCGATAGGAATGCTAAGATATATTTGTCTTCAATTCCGAGTTAAAAGGTGCGAATTGGGAGAGGGGGAAGGATATTGCGGCTTTCCACGCGGGGTCACTACGGCCTCAAGGCCATGTTCGACCTGGCCCAGCATTACGGTACCGAACCCATCCCGTTGAAAACGGTGGCCGAGCGGCAAAATATATCGGAGAATTACCTGGAACAGTTAATTGCCATCTTGCGCAAGTCCGGCTTGGTAAAAAGCGTGCGTGGAGCCCAGGGTGGTTATATTTTAGCCCGGGAGCCGGGCAAAATTACCGTAGGTGACATCATCAGGGCCATGGAGGGCCCCATAGCACCTGTGGACTGCGTAAGCGAAATTGAGCCGGCGGAATGCGATCAGGCCGATTCATGTATTACCAGGGCCGTATGGGCCCGGGTAAGGGACAAGCTGGCGGAAGTGCTGGATTCCATTAGTTTGGCCGACATGCTTCGCGACGCCGAGAACCTTTCGGTAAAAAATGCTCTGAAGGAGGAACTGTAGCCGTGCGCAGAGTATATTTTGACCACAGCGCCACCACCCCGGTGCGCCGGGAAATTGCCGAAGAAATACAGAAATTTATGACGGATTATTTCGGTAACCCCACCAGCCTGCATTATTTCGGGCGCCAGGTGCGCAAGGCGGTGGAGGAGGCTAGGGAAAAGGTGGCCTCTTCCATAGGGGCCCAGCCGGGGGAAATCGTCTTCACCAGCGGCGGCACCGAATCGGACAACATGGCCATCCACGGCATTGCCATGACCAACAAAAACCGCGGCAATCACATCATCACCTCGGCCGTGGAACACCACGCCGTGTTGAACACCGTCAAGGCTTTAGGCAAAGAGGGTTTTACCATCACTATTTTGCCGGTAGATAAATACGGCATGGTTAGCGTGGATGACCTGGCCAATGCCATAACCAATAAAACAATACTCATCAGCATCATGCACGCCAGCAACGAGGTGGGCACTATCCAGCCAATCAAGGAACTGGCGGCCCTGGCCAGGGAAAAGAACATCCCGTTTCACACGGACGCCGTGCAGAGCCTGGGCAAAATCCCGGTAGACGTGAACGAACTGGGAGTGGACCTGCTCACCATCAGCGGGCATAAAATTTACGGGCCCAAGGGTGTGGGCGCGCTGTATATTCGCAAAGGCACCCGCTGGCGGCAGACCCTTTTTCACGGTGGTGCCCAAGAAAAGCTGCGCCGGGCCGGTACGGAAAACGTGCCCGGCATTATCGGGTTGGGCATGGCCTGCGAGTTTGCGATGCAGGAAAGGGAACAAGAAGCGCGCCGCTTATCCGGGCTGCGGGACAGGCTGATCAAGGAAGTTATGGAGAAGATCCCTCATGTAAGGTTGACCGGGCATCCCACCATGCGCCTGCCCAACCACGCCAGCTTTTGTTTTGAATTCATCGAGGGCGAGTCCATGCTGTTAAGCCTGGATATGAAAGGGATTGCCGCTTCCAGCGGGTCGGCCTGCACTTCGGGGTCGCTGGAGCCATCCCATGTCCTGTTGTCCATGGGCATTCCTCACGAACTTGCCCACGGCTCTATTCGCATTACCCTGGGCAGGGACAACACGGAGGAGGATATCGATTACTTCATGGAGGTAATGCCGCCCATCGTGGAGCGCCTGCGGGCCATGTCGCCGCTGGATCAGGAAACCGAGTTTGCTATGGAAAGCAGCTGCGAGGCCTGCAAGGTCCGCAGTGCCTGCCGCAGGTGAGATAAAGCGCTGCCGCGGCCTAACGGCGCGGCATAATGGTTTGGTTGTATGTCAATAATATGGGGGAGGATGCGGAGTATGTACAGCGAAAAAGTGATGGAGCACTTTGAAAACCCGCGCAACGTGGGCGAAATTCCCGATGCCGACGGTGTGGGACAGGTGGGCAACCCCACCTGCGGCGACATAATGAAAATATACCTGAAGGTTGAGGACGGGGTAATCAAAGATATTAAGTTTAAAACGTTCGGTTGCGGGGCGGCCATAGCCACCAGCAGCATGGTCACGGAACTGGCCAAGGGCAAGACTGTTGAAGAAGCCTTGCAGTTGAGCAACAAGGCCGTGGCCGAAGCCTTGGACGGTCTTCCCCCGAAAAAGATGCACTGTTCCAACCTGGCCGCAGATGCCTTGCATGCGGCCATCCGGGATTACCTGAGCAAGCAAAAAAAATGAACCGGGTGATAGCGTGCACAACGGCGGCAAGTTTGTTTTTGTAGCCATGAGCGGCGGCGTGGACAGTTCTGTCACCGCCGCCATTTTAGTTGAACGGGGATATCAAGTGGTCGGCGTGACGATGCAAATCTGGGATCCTGCTTCCGCCGAGGCCGAGGCCGGTGGGAATTACGTGAGCTGCTGCTCCCTGTCCGCGGTTGACGATGCCCGGGCTGTGGCCGGCAAGCTGGACATACCGTTTTACGTGCTCAATTTCCGCAGCCTGTTCCGGGAAACGGTGGTGGAGGAATTTTGCCGGGAATACCTTCGGGGCAGGACGCCCAACCCGTGCGTTTTATGCAACCGCAAGGTAAAATTTGCAGCGCTGCTCAACAAGGCTATGGCCCTGGGTGCGGATTTCATAGCTACCGGGCATTATGCCCGCATTGCTTTTGACCGGAACCTGGGCCGGTACGTGGTAAAAAAAGCCCGCGATGCGCGTAAGGACCAGACCTATTTCTTGTACACCCTCACCCAGCGCCAGCTGGCCCATACGCTGATGCCGCTGGGGGATTATACCAAGGAAGAAGTGCGGCGCATGGCCGCCGAAAGGGGGTTTAAAGTGGCCGCCAAGCCGGAAAGCCAAGAAATATGCTTCGTGCCCGGCAGCGATTACAGGGCTTTTCTCCGCCGGCGCACGGGGAAGGCTATGCAACCCGGGCCGTTTCTGGACCTGAAGGGCAATGAAATAGGCCGCCACCAGGGCATCGCGTTTTATACCATCGGGCAGCGCCGGGGGCTGGGCTTGGCTCTAGGCCAAAGGGTTTACGTGGTTGATATCGATCCGGAACGCAACGCGGTAATAGTGGGGCCGGAAGAGGCGCTTTTCAGGAGCAGCTTGCTGGCCGGCGACCTCAACTTTATTTTGACCGAAGGTTTAACCGGCCCGGAAAGGGTGCAGGCCCAGATCAGATACAACGCCAGGCCGGCCCCGGCCGTGATTACGCCCCTGGCGGGCGGCCGGGTGCGTGTGGATTTCGACAAGCCCCAGCGCGCCGTTACCCCGGGCCAGGCTGTTGTTTTTTACCGGGGCGATTACCTGCTGGGGGGCGGCACAATAGAGGGTTTCCCGGATTGAACCCGGCACGCGCCGGGTTTATATTTTTGCCCCCTTGTTGGCATTAGTCCCGCAAAAAATGGGCATAATGCTAATATGACAACCAAGGGAGGCGATATGTTGCACTGCCCGGTATGTGGTGGTAAAGCCACCGGGAAAGTAGGTGTGGATCAGTACTATTGTTGGGATTGCTGCGTGGAATACCGGCTGAACAAAGAAGGAGTTAGCATTTACGAGGTGGCGGAAGACGGCAGCCTGGTAAGTTTCGATCCGCAAAATGAATATCTCCTGTAACGGGGGTGAGCCAGTTGAACAGGGGTTTTTGGCAGGGGATAATCGCCGGCAGCTTTTTAGGCGCCTTACTGGCCTTGTTTAAAAGGCCACAGCGCATGCGTGCGGATATACGGGGTATCAATAAAATCAGGCGCAGGAATCCCCGCCGTAATACCGGCGGAGTGATAAAGGAAGTGTCCCGCACCGTAAGCGGGTTAATAAAAAGAAAGTAAACAAACATAAAGATCAGAACGGAAGAGTGGGGGTAATAGCGCCCTCACTTTTTTCCTTGGTGGTGGGCTGTTTTGTCCTGGTGGCGCGTTAAACAAAATTACCGGCACATTATTTGGGCCGGGTTGGCGGTTGCTCTTCTTTATTTCGTCTACCTGATCCGCGGCATTTTTTTATCCTTGATACTGGCAGTTATTTTGGCTTACCTTTTACACCCGCTGGTGCGCATGGTGGAAAGCCGCGGGGCTTCGCGCACCATGTCCATTTTCATCGTCTTTACGGCCATGTTTTTCGTCACGGCGGGGCTGGTGCTTTACGGCATGCCCCATATCATCGCCCAGCTGGACGAGGTCAGGGAGGTGGTTCCCCGGTATACCATGGAGGTGAAAAAATTAACCGCCTCCCTGCAGCTGCAATATGCCAGGGCGGGCATACCCGAAGCGCTGCGCGAAATCATCGACGAGCGCATCATGTGGCTGGAGCAGGCTCTTATCCGGCAGGCCGAGCGCGTGGTGGAGGGTATTTTAAATCTGGCCGGCTATATTTTTAACGTCATTCTGGCGCCCATTTTTGCCTATTACCTGCTTAAAGACGTGGAAATGTTCAGCCAGCAGGTGGTGAGCATCATACCGGCGCACAGGCGCCACGAGGTTCTAGCCTTGGGCCGGGAAATCAGCAAGGTCGTCGACAGCTTTGTGCGTGGGTACCTGCTGGTAAGCGTAATAACCGGGTTTTTAACTTACCTGGCCCTATTGATGCTGAAAATGGAATTTGCCCTAATGCTCGGCGTTTTTGCCGGTCTAACCAATTTGATACCCTATTTCGGTCCCTTTATCGGGGCTATTCCCGCCGTAGCGCTGGCCATGCTAGTTTCCAAGTGGCAGGTTTTAAAGGTCATTATCGCCTTTGTAGTGATCCAGCAGGTGGAAGCCAGCATCATATCGCCTAAAATTCTGGGCGACCGGGTTGGCCTGCATCCTCTGCTGGTCATTCTGGTATTACTGGCCGGAGGAAAGTTGTACGGATTGACGGGGTTGATTTTGGCTGTGCCGGCGGCGGCTATAATCCGCGTTCTTGTTTACTTTACCCTCGGTTACCTGCAGCCCCCGGATAATAAAAAAGCCGGTCCTTGACACAGCCGGAGCTGATTTTGTATAATTATAGCGCAATTTAATACCGTTAAATTTTGGGAAAAGAGTAAACCGAGGCGGGGTCTGCAGAGAGGAAACGTCCGGTGCAAGTTTCCGTCCCCATCGGTTGAAAGCCGTTTCCCAGCAATTGCGGAATTGAAGTACAGTAGATTTCGCCGCTGGACAGCGTTAGCGTCAAGGAGTGAACGGTTTTCGTCAGCCGGCGGAAATCGTTAAGCAGGGTGGTACCGCGGAGCCTTTCCGTCCCTGGCAGGGAGAGGAAGGCTTTTTTTAGTCGCCCGGCAAAATGTGCGGCCGGCGAGCGGCCGGCGGCCCGGACAACTATTGCCTGTCAGAATGAAGGGGGTATCAGTATGACCGGTAAAGAAATCAGGGAAAGATTTCTTAAATACTTCGCAGGCAAGGGTCACAAAATTTTACCCAGCGCCAGTTTGATTCCGCATAACGACCCCAGCATTTTGTGGACGGCGGCGGGAATGGTACCATTCAAGCCTTATTTCACCGGAGCGGCTAAACCCGAGGTATTGCGCGTGACCACCTGCCAGAAGTGCCTGCGCACCCCGGATATAGATTCGGTGGGCAGGACGGCCCGTCACCATACCTTTTTTGAAATGCTGGGCAACTTTTCCTTCGGCGACTACTTCAAGGAAAAAGCCATTCCGTGGGCCTGGGAATTTGTCACCGAGCACCTGGGGCTGGCGCCCGAAAAATTATGGATAAGCATTTTTGAGAACGACGACGAGGCTTTCGATATTTGGCACAACGTAGTGGGCGTGCCCAAGCAACGCATAGTGCGCATGGGCAAGGATACTAACTTCTGGGAAATAGGTGTAGGACCCTGCGGTCCCTGCTCGGAAATTTACTACGACCTCGGCGTGGAGCGGGGATGCGGCAACCCGGATTGCGCCGTGGGGTGCGACTGCGACCGTTATCTGGAAATCTGGAACTTGGTGTTCATTCAATTTTTCCGCGACGAAGAAGGCAACTACACGCCTTTGCAAAACAAGGGTATTGACACGGGCATGGGCCTGGAACGTGTGGCTTCGGTTCTACAAAACGCCAAAACCAATTTTGACACCGACCTGCTGCGCGACATCATAGAATTCACCGCGGATCTAACCGGCAAAAGGTACGGCACCGGCGGCGAAGTTGATCTGGCGCTAAAAGTAATCGCCGACCACAGCCGGGCGGTAACTTTTGCCATTGCCGACGGCGCTTTGCCTTCCAACGAGGGCCGGGGGTACGTGCTGCGCCGCCTGCTGCGCCGGGCGGTGCGCTTTGGCCGCGTGCTGGGCATGGAAGAGCCGTTTCTCTACCGGGTGGCCGCCGCCGTGACGGAAAAAATGGGCGATACTTATCCCGAACTGGTGCGGAACAGGGAAATGGTTTCCAGAGTAATTAAGACCGAGGAGGAAAGGTTCGGCGAAACGCTGGCCCAGGGGACCGAAATTTTAAACAAGTTGATCCGGGAAGCCAAGCAAGCCGGCAAAAGCTATATTGACGGGGAGCAGGCTTTCCGGCTGTACGACACCTACGGGTTCCCCTTGGAGCTGACCCAAGAAATAGCGGGGGAAAACGATTTGACCGTGGACGAGGCGGGTTTTGCCCGGGCTATGGAACGGCAGCGCGCCCGGGCCCGCAGCGCCAGGCAGGAAACCGAGTACTTGTCGGAAAAGGCGGCCAGGTTGAAAAGCGTTGTCGAGCAAACCGGGAAGACGGTATTTACCGGCTACGAAACGCTGGCGGGTAAGGCCAGGGTAAAGGCCATTTTTGTTGACGACCAGCCGGTTGAGCGGGCGGAGGCGGGACGTGAAGTTGAACTGGTGCTGGACATCACTCCCTGCTACGCCGAAGCGGGCGGGCAGGTGGGCGACCACGCCAAAATCACCGCCGGCTCCACCGAAGTGGTGATAGAGGAAGTGACCCGGCCGGTGGAAGGCATTCACCTGCACCGGGGCCGGGTAAACAGCGGCGTTATCGGCGTCAACGACGAGGTGGAAGTGCAGGTTGACCGGCGCCGGCGTATGAACACCGCCCGCAACCACAGCGCCACTCACCTGCTGCACAAATCGCTCAAGGAAGTGCTGGGCGAGCATGTCAACCAGGCCGGGTCGCTGGTGGCGCCGGACCGGCTGCGTTTTGACTTTACTCATTACGCGGCTATAGAACCCGGCGAACTGGCCCGGGTGGAAAAAATGGTCAACGAGGCTATCCTGAACAATTTACCGGTGGAAGTATTGGAAACCTCGCTGGACGAGGCCAGGGCCATGGGTGCG
>CAJYBN010000131.1 GCA_913064925.1 uncultured Peptococcaceae bacterium | reverse complement strand
GGTGCCGGTGGACTGCCTGTCCATGGCCGAGGCCGAGGAAAGGACGGCTGCGCTGGTGCACGCCGGCGGGCCGCGCCGGGTGGTGACGTTAAACCCCGAATACCTTTACCGGGCCCTGTCGCAGCCACACCTGCTGGAGCCGGTGCGGCGGGCCGACCTGGTCACCCCGGACGGGGAGGGCATCGTCTGGGCGGGCCGGTTGGCCGGCATCCCGTTCCCCGAGCGGGTGACCGGCATCGACCTGATGCTGCGCCTGGCGGCGCGGGCGGCTTCGGAGGGCTGGCGGGTGTACTTGCTGGGCGCCGCCCCCGGGGTGGCCGCGGAAGCGGCGGAACGGCTGTGCCGCCTGTACCCGGGCCTGCAGGTGGCCGGCACGCACCACGGGTACTTCGACCCGGGGGATGAGGCGAAGGTGGCGGCCGCTGTCAAGCGGGCGGCGCCGCAGCTGCTGTTCGTGGCCCTGGGCGCGCCTAAGCAGGAGCTGTGGATCCACCGCCACGTGGACAACCTGGGTTCGGTGGTGGCCATGGGGGTGGGCGGCAGTTTCGACGTCCTGGCCGGGCGCGTGGCCCGGGCGCCGGCCTGGATGCGGCGCGTGAAGCTGGAGTGGCTGGGCCGCCTGCTGCGGGAGCCCTCGCGCTGGCGCCGCATGCTGGTGCTCCCCAGGTTCGCCTGGCTGGTTATCAAGCGCTACAAGCTAAACAGGCGCTAAATCCGCCGTGATAACGGTATCAAGGACTACAAAGCCAGTAAATAAAAGCGAGGTGGCGTGCCGTGGCGCGCAGGACTAAGAGGAAGCTAAAAAGCAAGCTGCGTTTTGTGCTTTTTTGCTGCCTGCTGGCGGGACTTTTCGCCGGCGGCTTCTTTCTGGCCAACAATGTTTTATGGCCCGCATTGACAGATATCCAGACAGGGGAAAAGGACCTTTCCGGCGGCGGGGAGGACGAAGACCTGGCAAAGCTGCCCGGCGTGACTGTGCTCATGCTGGGCGTGGACGAGCGGGAAAATTTTGAGAGCGACCGCACCGACACCATGATCCTGGCCCACATTGACAACGAGGACAACCGCCTCTCCTTGTTGTCCATTCCCCGCGATACCAAGGTATACATACCTGGTTACGGTGAAAACAAGATCAACGCGGCCAACTTTTACGGCGGTCCCGACATGGCCATGGATATAGTGGAGGGGCTCACCGGCGTTCCCGTGGACTATTACATGTTGACCAACTTTGACGGGTTTAAGAACGTGGTGGACATACTGGGCGGCGTGGAGATAGATGTGGAGAAGAACATGTACCACCGCGACCCCGACCTGGGCGATATTAACCTGAAGAAGGGTAGGCAGCTGCTGGACGGCGACAAGGCCCTGCAGTACGTGCGCTACCGGGGCGACGCCATGGGCGATATCACCCGCACCCAGCGCCAGTTGAAATTGCTCACCGCCATCGGAGAGAAATTAATGACTGCGGATTCCATCACCAAGCTGCCCAGGCTGGTGCCCGAGCTGTACCGGAACGTGGAAACCAATATTGGGCTGAAGCAGGCTCTGGCCTTGGCCCGGGCGGCCAAAAACCTGGACAACATACAGATTGTGACTCAGACCCTGCCGGGCCGGTTCCTGGACGAAAACGGGATCAGCTACTGGTACGTGGATCCCGGGCAGGCCAGGAAGGTGGTGACGGCCTTCTTCGAGGAAGGCAAAGTGGTGGAGGTGGTGCAGGGCGGTACTATCATCAAAAACACCCGGCCCGCCGGTTCCGGTGCCGGGGGCACCAGCCAGGTGGCCATGGACATGCAGGAGCAGCAGGACATGCAGGGCGGTGCGTCTCCCGCGCAGCAGCCGGTTGAGCCCGCACCGGAGCCTGCGCCTGAACCTGCAGCTGAGCCCGCGCCGGAGCCAGCACCGGAACCTGTACCCGAGCCAGCACCCGAACCCGCGCCGGCCGGCGATAGCGGCGATACCGGTGCCGGCGGCGGCACCACGGGGCAAGATGATACCGGCCCCGACCAGCCTGTGTCCAATACGGGCGAAGTAACCGCTCCCGCCCCGGACGGGGACGCGGCCGCGCAGCAGCAGCCGCCCTCCACCGGCGATCACGTGGAAATAATCATTTACCCTGCTCCGGAAACTTCCGGCGAGTGAAAATCGTGCCAGGTGTTGAATGTTGAAAGTGTTGAAAGTCGTGCCAGGTGAAACTTTCAACACCACTACCCCCGGCGGGCCCGGGCAAAAACCCGGACGCGCTGGGGGCCTAATTGTGATAGGGGCGATAACTATCCATGCTTGGTATCACCGGGACGCTGACCGGCGCGCTTATCCGCAGGGCGGTGTTTCCCGTAATGGAAAAGTTGTTGAAAGTCGTGCCAGGTGAAGCTGTTGAAAGTTGAAAATTGTGCCGGGTGAAACTTTCAACTGCCGCCGCGGGGTCGCTGGGGAAACGGGAAAACGCTGTGCGCCGGAAACGGGTGTGTGTTGGGACCTTTTGGTTTATGTAGAGATGCCTCATATTCTGTGATAAAATGTTTGTGAAATTGGCACAGCGCCTACATGGAAGAAGGATAAGCATGCCGAGGGTAGTAATTTCCGGCTATTACGGCTTTCACAACAACGGCGACGAGGCCATGCTTTACGCCATACTTTCGGCCTTGGGGCGGCGGGTGCCCCGCCTGGAGGCCGTTGTTTTGTCCAGGGATCCTGCCTATACCGCGGAGGCGTTCGGGGTGGAGTCCATCCCTCGCCACGATCTGAACAGGATCTGGCGGGCGCTGCAGGGCGCCGACCTGCTCATATCCGGCGGCGGGGGGCTGCTGCAGGACGTGACGGGTCCCAAGAGCATCCTGTACTATCTGGGTATCGTCCAGATGGCCAGGATGCTGGGCAAGCCCGTGTTTTTTTATGGCCAGGGCATAGGTCCCGTGCGGACGGCGTTGGGTAAGGGGTTGATCAGGCTGGTCGTCAACTCTGTGAACATGATCACCGTGCGGGACGTGGAATCGAAGCGAGAACTGGAGAGGTTGGGCGTCACCGCGCCCCCGGTTTACGTTACCGCGGACCCCGCTCTGGGCTTGAGCGAGGATATGGTGCGTCCCGAACGGGGCGGTGAGATACTGCGCGGCCTGGGCCTGGGCGCGGCCCCGCTGGCCGGCATATCGGTGCGCCCCTGGAAGAACTTCGAAGAATACAAGCGGGTGCTGGCCGTGGTGGCGGACCGGCTGGTGGACCGGGGTTGGCAGGTGCTCTTTGTGCCCATGCATTACCCCGCGGACGTGGAAGTGTGCCGGCAGGTGGCGGGCCACATGCAAAACCCGGCCTGCGTGTTCGCCGATCGGGTGGATTTTCGAGAACTGCTGTCCGTGGTGGCCAACCTGGACCTGGCCATCGGCATGCGCCTGCACTTTTTGATCTTCAGTGCCATGGCGGGGGTGCCGCTGGTGGGGGTTTCCTACGACCCCAAGGTGGACCGCTTCTTGAAGCTGGTGGGCATGCCTCCGGCCCACGACGTGGGCGGCCTGCGGGCCGAGCCGCTGTGGCGGGCGGTGGAGGCTTCCATAAACGGCAGGGAACAAATTCGGCCCAAGATCCTGGCGCGGGTGGCCGGCCTGCGCCGCGAGGCGCTGGTCAGCGCCGAGCTGGCCGGCGCCCTGCTGGAGAAAAAGCCGTAACCGGCGGGCGGGCAGGTGCTTGGCGGCCCGGTAAAGCCGGTTCTGCTATTCCCCGGCCGCCGGGTCGATGAAGGGCAGGGCGGCCAAAAAGCCCGCCAGCAGCCAAAAGTAGGTGCACATCATAGGCACCTCGAAGATGTTTTCCACGCCGTTGTGCAGCATCACGCCCACCAGGCCGGACAGGATGCCCACGGCCAGCAGCTTGAGGTAGCCGTCCCGCAGGCGGGCCGCGGCGCTTAAGCCGCAGCGCACCACGGACAGCAGCAGCCACAGCAGGGCGGCCAGCCCCAGCAGCCCCGCCTCCACGGCGGTTTTCAGGTAAAAGTTGTCCACGTAAAAGCTACCCGGTATGTGACGGGCCGCCACGGCGCCTCCGAAGCGGCCGAATCCTTCTCCCGCCAGCGGGTTATCCCTGACCTTGTCCAGGGCAACCTGCCAGCGCGCCAGCCGGCCGGCCCGCTGGCTGCTGGCCAGGTAGGCCGGCGACAGCAGGTAAGTCAGGCGGGACACGATGCCCGGGAAGATTTGCGGGGCCAGCGCGGCGCCGGCCGCCAGGGCCGCCAGCATGCGCCAGTTGTACAGCAGGCTGTAGACCAGCAGCGCTCCCGCCAGGGCCGCCCAGGCACCCCGGGAGTAGGTAACCACCAGGCAAAAGGCCATCAGGGCTAGGCAAGCCAGGTACAGGTAGCGGGTTCCCCGGCGGCTGCTGCTGAGAAACTGGCTCAAGGTAACGGGAATGAACAGCACCAGGAAACTGCCCAGCACGTTGGGGCTTCCTATAATGGAATACACCCGGGTGCGCACGCCGGCCTCGGCCGCGTCCACCCACCCGGCGGGCATCTCCACGCCGATGATATACTGGTAGACGCCATGTGCAGCGATCAGGGCGGCCACGGCCACCATGCCCCGCACCAGCGCGCGGCACTGTGCCAGGTTGAGCAGCAGGTTCGATCCCACGAAAAACCACAGCACGTACTGCAGGTAGACGCGCAGCCCCTCCATGGCCAGGCCGGTATCGGGGGAGCGCAGGAAAAACAGGACCAGGGAAACGCCGATAAAAATGAAAACGGGCATATCCACCTGGGTACGCCGGTAAGCCAGCCGGCCGCGCAGGGCCATTTGCACCGGCCACAGGGCGGCGATGACCAGCAGCAGCAGCTCGTCCCACACCGGCGCCAGGGATGAGGCGGCGGGGAGGGTCCTGAAGGCGTAATCCAGAACCACGTACAGGACAACGGCCCAGAGCAGGGTCTCCACCCTGACGCCCGCCAGCGCGGCATAAAGCCGGCTGGCTGACAACCAGCCCGGAACGCGCGCGTTATGTACCCGGCTGGCGGGCAGGCCACGGCGCACGGCGCCGGCCGCCTTTTCCAGCGGCGCGGCGGCAGCTGCGGCCAACCGGGAAACCAGGCGCACAACCAGGGAGTGCTCGTACACCGCGGGCCGGTGGTGCACCGGGACGTCATAAAAAAAGCCCCGCAGCCGGCTGTACCGGCTGTACCGGCGCAGCCCGGCACAGGCCCGTCCCGCTAGGGAATTTTCCCAACAAACTTTCCAGTTCAATGCGGTTCCTCCTTACCCGGCGTGCTATCATTATAACTCATGCCGGGCGGAAAATCCACACCCGGGGGAGGAACCAAAAATTCTTGTCGAAAGCAGGCTGAATTGATAAAATGGTGAAAGCAAATCAGGGGGGAACTCCGCAGGTGAAGCAAATACGGGTGCTGCACGTTATCGGGGGAGGCGAGTTCGGGGGTGCGGAACGCCACATACTGAACCTGGCCAGAGCCATGGATCCGCAGAGGGTATCGCTTACCGTCTGCTGTTTATTTGCCGCACCCTTCGTGCAGGTGGCCCGCCGGGCCGGCATAAACGCTACGGCCATCCCCATGCGGCACAAGTTGGATTTCGGTTCCCTGCAGCGCCTGCGCTCCCTGCTGCGCGAGGAACAGTTCGACCTGGTGCACACGCACGGCGTCAGGGCTAATTTGCTCGGCCGCCTGTCCGCCTGTGGGGTACCCGGGGTGCGCGCGGTGATAACCACTGTGCACAGCCTGATGTCCCTGGACTACCCGGGCTTCTGGAGCAGGACGGCCAACCTCTGCACCGAGCGGGTTTCCAGGCGGCTGACTACGCACTTTATCGCCGTGTCGGAGGGCATGCGGCAGCACCTGGTCAGCGAGGGCGTCCCCCGGGAAAAGATCAGCGTCATTTACAACGGCCTGGACGTGGAAAATTTTCTGTCAGGCGCAAGGCCCGGCCTTTTCCGCCGGCAGTGGGGCATAGCCGCCGGCGTGCCCGTGTTTGCCATTGTGGGCCGGCTGCACTCGGTGAAGGGACAGGCTTACTTCCTGCGGGCCGCGGCGCTTTTCCTGCGCCACCGGGCTGACGCGCGCTTTTTGGTGGTGGGCTACGGGCCCGACCGCCCCGCGCTGGAAAACCTGGCCCGCGAGCTGGGCATTGCCGACAAGGTGCTGTTCACCGGATTCGTGGAGGACATCCCTTCCCTGCTGGCGGACCTGGATCTGCTGGTTATCGCCTCGCTGTCCGAAGGGTTTTCCTTTATGGCCGTGGAGGCCATGGCCGTGGGCGTGCCGGTGCTGGCCACCGCGGTGGGCGGCCTGCGCGAAGTGGTCGAGCACGGCCGCACGGGGATGCTGGTGCCACCCCGCGACCCCGACGCCCTGGCGCAGGGCATGCAGTGGCTGCTGGAGCACCCCGGGGAAGCGCGGCGCATGGTGGAGGCCGGGCGCCGGGCGGTGCGGGAAAAATTCAGCGCAACAGCAATGGCCGGGCAGACGGAGGCCCTGTACCGGCGGCTGCTGGGTGCGGCGGAGGACGGGCCATGACGGAAACGCCAAAGGTGCTGGCCGGGGAAAAGATCGTATGCATCTCTTCCGTGGACTGGGAGCCCATCTGGACCAGAAAACAGCAGGTGATGAGCAGGCTGCCCGCCAGCAATGACATCATTTACGTGGAGCCGCCCGTCACGCTGCTGTCGCCCTTCAAGGACCCCGCTGCCTGGGCCAAGTGGCGCAAGTGGCGGCGGGGCGTCGTGCCATGGAATAAGAACATCTGCCTCTACTCGCCACCGGTCGTTGCGCCCTTCGGCAACATGTTCCGGTGGGTGAACGACCTCAACCAGGGGTGGATTTCGTTATTTTTGCGGCAAATTCTGCGGCGGCTGGGCTGGACCGACCCCATCATCTGGACCTACCTGCCCAACAGCCTGCCGCTGATACGCAGGCTGCCCCGCAAGCTGGTGGTATACGATTGCGTGGACGAGCATTCCGAGTATGCCGGCCTCATTAACAAGCAGCTGGTGCGCGACATGGAACGCCAGTTGATGGCCGCCTGCGACATCACCTTCGTCACCGCACCCGGCCTGTACCGGGACAAGCGGGACTGGGCCCGGGAGATATACTACCTGCCCAACGCGGCCGACGTGGAGCACTTCCAGAAGGCCGCCAGCCCGGAAACCCCGGTGCCGCCCGAGATGGCGGGCCTGCCGCGGCCCGTGCTGGGGTACGTGGGGGTGATCCGGGAGTGGGTGGACCTGGACCTGCTGGCTTACCTGGCCCGCGCCCGCCCGGAGTGGTCCCTGGTGCTCATCGGGCCGGCCGGGCCGGGGGTCGACCTGGGCGAACTGCAGCGGCTGCCCAACGTGCACCTGCTGGGGTACCGGGAGCGCCGGAATCTGCCCGGTTACCTGAAGGGGTTCGACGTGTGCCTGAACGTGTTCAAGCTCAACCAGCTTACCGAGCGGGTCAGTCCCCTGAAGTTTTACGAGTACCTGGCTACCGGCAAGCCCGTGGTCAGCGTGGACATGCCGGGGGTGAGGGACTTCGCGGACGTGATTGAGATCGCTTCCGGCAGGGAGGAGTTCCTGGCGGCGGTGGAAAGGGCCCTGGCGGAGGAAACGCCGCAAAAAGCGGCCCGCCGCCTGGAGAGGTCCCGAGCCAATTCCTGGGACAGCCGGGTGCGATTCATGATGGAGAAAATAACCGACAAGCTAAGTAGTAAGGAGATGTAGTATGCCGAACGAACACAATGCTGCTGCCGGGTCCATAGCCGTTTTCGGCCTGGGGTTCGTGGGACTGCCCTTGGCCCTCAGCTTTTGCATGCGGGGGCGCCGGGTGGTCGGCGTGGATATCAATGGCGACCTGGTGCGAGACATCG
>CAJYBN010000130.1 GCA_913064925.1 uncultured Peptococcaceae bacterium | reverse complement strand
CCACGGGCAGGCCGCAAAAGGGACAGGTAAGTGTTAGGAACTTATTTTTCATGTTCGACGGGCAATCCCGGGGTAACGGGCTGCCGTTTCGCTCCTCGGCATGGGTTTTTGGCCCCTTCATTTAGCCGTCCGGCCCCGGTAATTCAAAGGTGGCGCAGCTGTTTCCCTGGCTGCAGGATTTGGTGGTTATTTTAGGTTCTTTACCCGCTTTACCTGTCCCCATGATATAGTTGGTTTTACTGATCACCCGTTCAAAAGAATCTGATTGGCACGTGGGGCAAGCTATTTTTACTTCTTCCTTGTTGTTCAGAAACAATTTTTCAAAAATGTTGCCGCATTTAAGGCACCTGAATTCAAAGATGGGCATGTTTTTTCTTCCCCTTTTTTTCCTTTTTCCCTGTGTTTGGCCGTACTGGCGGCGGTTTCCGCCGGGGCTTGCAACAAAGCCCCTTACTTAATTTTAGTATAGCAGGAGGGCTGAACGATCGTCAAACCACTTATTTTTCTATATTTCAAAAAGCCGCCGGCTGTTATTGACATAAGTTCAAAAAAGCGTTAGTATGTTTTATGGGATGTTTAATGAGGGTCAATGATAGGAGGCGAGCATAAATGCGCATTGCGGTGAGCGCCGCCGGTCCCGGACCCGAGGCGCCGGCGGAGGAACGTTTCGGCCGCTGCGCCTGTTTCGTGATATTTGACGAGCAGGGCAACGTGGAAGAGGTTGTTGACAATGCTGGAAAAACGGCGCCCGAGGGGGCCGGTGTGTTGAGTGCCCAGTCCCTGCTGCGCAGGAAGGTGAGCGTAGTTTTGACCGGCCGTGTTGGTCCCAAGGCCATGCGCGCGCTGCAGGCCGGCGGGGTGGCGGTTTACACCGGCATTGCCGGGACGGTGGCTGAAACGCTGGCCAAGTATAAAAGCGGCCGGATGCAGCCCGCAACACCCTCCGCGGGTTCCCCGGGCGCGGGGAGAAGAGCAGGGAGAAGGGATGGCTGATGAATATTTGCGTGGCCAGCGGCAAGGGGGGTACCGGTAAAACCACCGTGGCCACCAGTTTGGCTCTGGCTCTGCAGTCGGAGCAGCACGACGTAACCTTTTTGGATTGCGACGTGGAAGAGCCCAATGGTCACATTTTTATCAATCCCGATATCAGGGAAATTGAAAATGTTTTCATTGAGGTACCGGAAATCGATCATACAACATGCACCTTTTGCGGGAAGTGCGCCGACCTTTGTGCCTTCAACGCCCTGCTGGTGGCGGGGGATAGCGTGATCACTTTCCCCGAATTGTGCCACGGCTGCGGCGGTTGCCGTTACTTTTGCCCCGCGGGCGCTGTGCGGCTGACCCCTAAGAAAATCGGCACGGTGGAAACGGGTGCGGCCGGGCAGTTGAGGTTTGTGCGCGGGCGCCTGGAAGTGGGAACTGCATTAAGCCCGCCCTTGATCGAGGCGGCCAAGAAAAAGATTATGCCGCGGGGAATAACGGTGATTGACGCGCCGCCCGGTACTTCTTGCCCGGTGATAGCTTCCGTGCGCGGCAGCGATTTTTGCCTGCTGGTTACCGAGCCCACGCTTTTAGGCCTGCACGACCTCGACCTGGCCGTGCAAATGGCCAGGCACCTGGGCGTGCCGTGTGGGGTGGTGGTAAACCGTGCCCAGGAGGGGTGGGGGATAATCCACGATTACTGCCGGCGCCAGGATTTGCCTGTATTGCTGGAGATCCCTTTAAGCAAAAAAATTGCCCGGGCTTATGCGCGGGGCGTACCCCTGGTAAGGGCCGATAAAACCTGGCACGATGCCTTCAGGCAGCTTTACCGTGCCATTGGGGAGATGGTGGCAGGTGAAGGAACTTACTGTCATCAGCGGTAAGGGAGGTACCGGCAAAACCAGCATCGCGGCTTCTTTTGCCGTGCTGGCCGGCAATCACGTCCTGGCGGACTGCGACGTGGATGCCGCCAACTTGCACCTGCTGCTGGCGCCGGAGATAGAGTCACGGCAAAATTTCTGGGGCATGCCCCGGGCGGAAATCGTAACCGAAAAATGCACGGACTGCGGGTTGTGCCGGGAATTATGCCGTTTCGGGGCCATCAAAGGCGGCCAGGTGGACATGCTGGCCTGCGAGGGCTGCCTGGTTTGCTACCACGCTTGCCCGGCAGGGGCCATTCGCCAGGTGGAAAACCTGGCCGGGGTATGGTATATTTCCCGCACCCGTTACGGCCCGTTTGTGCATGCCCGGCTGGGCATCGCTCAGGATAATTCCGGCAAACTGGTGGCCGAAGTGCGCCGGCAGGCCCGCAAGCTGGCGGAAAAAGAAGGCAAAAGCCTCATCATCACAGACGGGCCGCCCGGCATCGGCTGCCCGGTAATATCTGCCTTGGGCGGTACGGACCTGGCCCTGGTGGTGGTTGAGCCCACTTTATCTTCCCTGCATGACTTGGGCAGGGTGCTGCAGCTAACCGAACATTTCGGGGTTAAAACGGTGGTGTGCATTAACAAGTGGGATCTGGACCGGAAAATAAGCCGCCAAGTGGAAAACGCGTGCCGGGACGCGGGTGTACCCGTAATAGGCAGGATTGGCTACGACCCTGCAGTTACCGTTGCCGCCAGGGAAGGTAAGCCCGTTATCCGCGTGCCCAGCACGGTGGCGGAGGACATTGTCTCTTTATGGGCTTGCGTGCAAAAAGAATTGGGTATATAGTTTTATAGGGTGTGTGGTTTAATGCAAAGCAGGCCGGTGCAGGCTTACCCCGGCCGTTTGCCAATTTTTCATCAGACAAGGGGGAAAGGAAAATGTCTGCGGATGAAAAATGCAGCACCTGTAACCAAAAAACGGAGGGGTGTTCGCCGGATAAATGCGGCCTCCAAACCCTGCCCCAGAACGAGTACACCGACATTAAGCACGTTATTGCCGTTATGAGCGGCAAGGGCGGGGTGGGCAAATCCTCGGTATCTGCATTGATAGCCGTTAACCTGGCGCGCAAGGGATACCAGGTGGGTATACTGGACGCCGATATAACCGGTCCCAGCATCCCGAAAATGTTTGGCTTGAGCGGCCAGCCCTCGCACGACGGCAACGTGGTTTACGCTGTGTTGACGCCGGAGAAAAACATCAAGGTTATGTCCCTTAACCTGCTGCTGGAAAGGGAGGACCAGCCGGTAATTTGGAGGGGCCCGCTAATTGCCGGCGCCGTGAAGCAGTTTTGGACGGACGTGGCCTGGGGTAAAGTTGACTTTTTAGTGGTTGACCTGCCGCCCGGCACGGGCGATGTGCCCCTCACCGTCATGCAGTCGCTTCCCCTGGACGGCGTGATTATTGTCACTTCACCCCAAGATTTGGCCAACATGGTGGTAAAAAAGGCCGTCAACATGGTCCGGCATATGAACATTCCGCTGGTGGGCTTCGTGGAAAACATGAGTTACCTCCGTTGTCCCGAGTGCGGTAAAGAAATCAACATATTTGGCGATAGCCATGCCGCGGCGCTGGCCACAACGATGGGCTTGCGCCTGCTGGAAAAGCTGCCCCTGGATCCCGAACTGGCCGAGCTGTGCGATGCTGGGCAGGTGGAGAAGTACGATAAAGAATTATTCCAGAACCTTGATGACATCATAGAAAAGCGGGTCACCAGCGTTTCCTGAGCTTTACAGCAAGCCGCCCGTTAAGGGTGGCTTTACCCTTGGTACCATTAATACCCTGTGGAACGGCGGCCGCCGTGGTTATACAATATGGCTTGAAAAAGATCTTTTTTTGCAGCGGCAGCAGCAGGAAAAAAACACTATACAACGAATACTTATTTTTAAAAGTAAAGTCTTCTTTTTCTTCCGTCGGCTTGTGATTTTTATAATTAGTTATATAATTAGTCAAAACATTCGCTGCCGATAATGACTCCTCCGGCCGACGGTTTGTCCAAAAAATGACAACTTATTTTGTTAAGTGGCCGCCGTTTGAGGGTCCACCTACAGCGGTGGCCGTTTACTCTGTTTGCCCGAAAAAAAACGGCGATGTAATCCTTTTCCGGAAGGAATACCTTGGCTGACAACGAATAAGTAAAAGGGATTTCCCAGGGTTTTCGCCGTTATGTGTCGATTGCGGCATGTTTTCCGCCGGGGCTACCCGGCGGGGTTGTGCCGTAAGGGCTTTTGAGAATTTCGTTAAGGAGGTGAACGCAATGTTTAAAGTCACCATCGACCGTGACAAGTGCGAAGGCTGTGGAGAATGCGTTGATAACTGCCCGGCTTCCGTCTTGGAAATGGTGGACGACAAGGCTGACGTGGTCAACCCCGACGAATGTCTGGGCTGCGAAACTTGTGTGAGTGTTTGTCCCAGCGGAGCCGTAACCCTTGAAGAAGTTTAACAGCTAACGCGGTTGGGCCGCCATGCACAGGGTTATGTTCCAAGGGAGGTGCTTTGGTGAAATTATTAATCGGACAAATACTTCCGTACATTACGGTAACCTTGTTTACCCTGGGGATACTGTATCGCCTGGGGCGCTGGGCCGGGGCACGGATTGTGCACAATATCACCCTTTCACCCTGGCTCAAGTCCAATACCGAGGTGGCCATTAGAATAGGGGCGGAAGCATTTTTATTCCGCAACTTGTTCAGGTTTGACTTGGCCCTTTGGGCCGGAGCGTTGTTAATGCACTTCGCCCTGCTGAACATCTTGGGCGGGCACGTGGTCGGTTTCGGTTTTTTGGGCGAGCAGTTTGCTTTTATTCCCGGCATTTCCCCGGAACTCAGCAAGGAAATGTCTGACTTGCTGGGTACGGTATTTGGTATTTTACTGTTTGTTGCCTTATTGTATTTATTGTACCGGCGTGTCGCCCTGACGCCGGTAAAACAGGTTTCCAATCCTAGCGACATCCTGTGGCTTGTCTACCTGCTGGTGCTGGTGGGCGTGGGCAACATCATGCGGCTGTTCCACGCCGTGCACGTCGAGTACGAGATGGTGCGCGACTATATATTGGCCCTGATCTTGTTCCAGCCCGTCATGCACATGGAATTACTGGACAATGTGTTTTTCCTCACTCACTACCTGCTGGTGCAGGTTCTGCTGATTCTATTCCCGTTCAGCAAGTTGATGCACTTGTTTGGTATGTTTGCCGAGCGCTGGATTGTCAACCGGGTTTACAAGGATCCTGCCCCCGGTTTGCCCAACGTTGACGTAGCGGCCGCCCGCAGGGCCGGTATCGGCTTGCCTTCCGGCGGCGCTGCCGAGGAGGGGGTGTAGCGAATGCCTGAGTACAAAGGTATGGTGCAACCGGTTCGGGCCACACCGGATGAAATGCGCAAGATTCACATTGAACCGGTACCCGACGAGGAAAAGCCGCAAAAAGCGCTGGAGTACCTGGACGAAATACGTAAGAAGTTCCGTTCCTTTGTGCTGGCCATGGAATCCTGCACCAAGTGCGGCCAGTGCGCGGAAAACTGCCACACTTACCTGGGAACCAGAGATCCTAACAACATACCCACCAACCGGGCCGAGCTGATCCGCAAGATTTACCGGCGTTACTTCACCCTGGAAGGGCGCTGGTTCGGCAAGCTGGTGGGAGCCGAGGACATCAGCCTGGATATTATCGAGCAGTGGTACTCTTACTTTTACCAGTGCAGCCAGTGCCGCCGCTGCGCGCATGTCTGCCCCTTCGGCATTGACACGTGCGAAGTCACCTTTATCGGCCGCCAGATACTGCACTGGCTGGGTATCACGCCCAAGCTGCACGCCAGCGTGGGTGCCGCCATGGAAAGGGTCGGTAACCACACCAACTTGCCCAAGCCGGGTATCGTGGACACCCTGGAGTTCATGACCGAGGAAATCATGGACGAGTTCGGCGTGGAAGTGGAATTCCCCGTGGACAAACCGGAGTCCGACATCATGTACATTCCGTCGTCGGCGGACTTCCTGCTCAACCCCTACACGCTCATGGGTGCGGGCATGTTCTTTACTTACATCGGCGCCAACTGGACCATTCCCAGCACCGTCACCGAGGCGGGCAACTTCGGCTTGCTGTTCGACCAGTATTACACTCAGCGGCACAACGTCATGCGCCTGCTCAACGCGGCCCAGGACCTGGGCGTGAAGAAAATTGTCTGGGGCGAGTGCGGGCACGGCTGGCGGGCAGCCAAGATGTATATCCCGTCGCTGGCCGACAGGCCGGTACGCTGGCCCATTACCCACATTCACGACGAGGTTGCCGATATGATTCGTAAAAACGAGTTGAAGCTGGACCCGGCCAAGAACTCCCAGCCCGTGACGCTGCACGACCCGTGCAACTACGTGCGGGCCTGCGGGCTGAACGAAAACATGCGGGTCATCATGCGGGCCTGCGTGTCGGACTTCCGGGAAATGGAGCCCCACGGTATGGATAACTTCTGCTGCGGCGGCGGCTCGGGCATCCTGTTTGACGACCCCGAAATGTACCAGCGCCGGATCCAGCTCAGCCAGAAGAAAGCGGACCAGGTACGGGCCACCGGCGTGGGCAAGAACGGCGACGGCATACTTTGCGCACCCTGCTCCATCTGCAAGGCACAGCTGTACCCCATGGTGGAGGAGCACGAATTAGGCGTAGAGGTTAAGGGTCTGATCGACCTGGTGGGCAAGGCTCTCGTCTGGAAGTAAACAAGTAAACCGCCGAGCGGAGGTGATGGCCATGCCTAGCATTACCGTTAACGGGGTAGAAATTGAGCTGGACGATGACGGTTTCATCATCGATCCGGATTTGTGGAACGAAGACGTTGCCAAGGCTTTTGCCGCCTCCGAGGGTATTAAGGAACTAACGGAAGATCACTGGAAGGTAATTAATTACCTGCGGGAGTATTTCAAGCAGTATCATATCGCGCCCATGGTGCGTAAACTATGTAAGGAAACGGGCTGCAGCTTGAAGTATATTTACGAGCTTTTTCCTTCCGGCCCGGCCAAGGGTGCATGCAAGCTGGCCGGCTTACCCAAACCCACCGGGTGCGTGTAAAGGCAGGCCGGTTGCCGCCATAAGTGGAACCGGCAGGTAAGAGGTTCGTTTTGCGGGCACAGGTTCAACCCGGCGCAACCGCGCCGGGCAGCACCGTGCCTGTTATTTTTCGGGCAGCCAGTTTGGCTGCTGGGAGGCAATGAACACGCCATGATACAATGCAACATTCCTCGCCTGGTAATTGCGGCGCCCCACGGCCGGTCCGGCAAAACTACGGTTACCATTGGGCTGTTGGCTGCGTTACAAGCGGGCGGTTACCGGGTACAGCCGTTTAAAAAGGGACCCGACTTCATAGATCCCAGCTGGATGACCAGGATCACCGGCCGTTATTGCCGCAACCTGGACGGCTTTCTCATGGACCGGGAGACCATACGTGCTTCTTTTGTGCGCGGCGCGCGCGGTGCCGACATTGCGGTGGTGGAAGGGGCCATGGGATTGTACGACGGGGTGGACCTGGAAGGAAGCGGCAGTACCGCCGAGATCGCCAAGGCCATCGGCGCGCCGGTTTTGCTGGTGGTCGATACCACCCGGATGACGCGCAGCGTGGCGGCGCTGGTTTCCGGCTACCGTTATTTCGACCCCGGGGTGCGGCTGGCAGGAGTTATTTTAAACAAGGTGGCCCGACCGCGCCACGAGCAGATACTGCGGGCTTCCCTGGAGCGATATTGTGGCCTGCCCGTGCTGGGGGTCATCCCCAAGGGGCACCGCTTGCGCATTCCCGACCGCCACCTGGGGTTGGTGCCGGCGGCGGAAAGCGACGAACTGGCCGCGGCGGTGGACGAGATTGGTGCCGCCGCGGGGCAGTACCTGGACCTGGGCGGCATTTGGGCGGCGGCCCGGCAGGCCGCTCCCCTGCAAAGCGACCACCCGCTTTGCTCGGCGCCCTTGCTGTCGAGCCCGGGTCCGGCAGCCATGCAGCTTACGCCCGGGAACCGGCCTCGCGCTCGTGTGGCGGTGTTCTTGGAC
>CAJYBN010000129.1 GCA_913064925.1 uncultured Peptococcaceae bacterium | reverse complement strand
AACGTGGTCTTTGCCCGGGAGTTTTTGTTTACCTGTTCCCAGGACAGCATCGAAAAAATCAAGGAGGCCATCGCCGAACAGGACCTTACCCAGGTGGTGGTGGCCTCCTGCACGCCGCGCACCCACGCGCCGCTGTTCCAGAGCGCGCTGCGGGAAGCGGGCTTAAACCCCTACCTGTACGAGCACGTGAACATCCGGGAGCATTCCTCCTGGGTGCACCGGAACAACCCCCAAGAGGCCACCGCCAAGGCCAAGGACCTGGTGCGCATGGCCGTTGCCAAGGTTGCCCTGTTAAAACCGGTGCAACCCACCTACACCATGATCAATCCCACCGCGCTGGTGGTGGGCGGCGGGGCGGCAGGCATGACCGCCGCGGTATCGCTGTCCCAGCAGGGCTTTGACGTGCACCTGGTGGAAAAAACCGGTCAATTGGGCGGTAACTTGGTCCATATTCACTACACTCTGGAGGGTGGGAATACCCAAGCACTATTAAACCAGTTGATTGAACAAGTGACCACCGATCCCCGGATCACCGTGCATACCGGGGCGGTGCCCGTAGATTTCGGCGGCTACCCCGGCAATTACCGCACTACGGTACGGACCGGAACAGGGGAGACGACGGAGATCGAGCACGGCGCGCTGGTGCTGGCCACCGGCGCCCGGCAGATGCAGACTGAGGAATACCTGGCCGGGCGGCACCCCGGGGTGCTCACCCAGACCGATTTCGAACAGCGGCTGGCCAGCGGGGAAGGGCAGGATATCAACACCGTGGTTATGATCCAGTGTGTCGGCTCCCGGGATGACAACCATCCCTGGTGCAGCCGCATCTGCTGCAGCCACGCGCTGAAAAACGCGCTCAAACTCAAAGAACAGAACCCCGGCGCCCGGGTGTACGTACTGTACCGGGACCTGCGCGCCTACGGGCTTAAAGAAGAATACTACACCGCGGCCCGGCAGAAGGGCGTGGTATTCATCCGCTACGACCAAAACGCCAAGCCGCAGGTAACAGCCGACGGGGATAGCCTAACCGTTACCGTCACCGACCACATCCTCGGCCAACCAGTGCAGTTTAAACCAGACCTTTTGGTGCTCAGCACCGGCATCGCTCCCAACGGGGAAAACGCCGCTCTGAGCAAGCTGTTCAAGGTGCCGCTGGACGCAGACGGGTTCCTTTTAGAGGCGCACATGAAACTGCGCCCGGTGGATTTCGCCGCCGAAGGGCTGTACCTGTGCGGGCTGGCCCACGGGCCCAAGTCCGCTGGCGAATCCATCATGCAGGCCAACGCCGCCGCCATGCGCGCCGCTACGCTGCTCTCCAAGGAGAAACTGGAAAACGTGGCCATTACCGCCACGGTGAATCCCAGGCGCTGCGCCGGCTGCGGGCTGTGCGTGGCCGCCTGCAGTTACAATGCCCGGGAGCTTGACCCGGACACCCGCATCGCCCGGGTCACCGAGGTGCTGTGCCAGGGCTGCGGCGCCTGCGTGGTGGCCTGCCCCAACGGCGCCTCGCAGCAAAAGGGGTTTGAAAAAGGGCTAATGCTGGCCGCGCTGGGCGCGGCCCTGGCTGAGGAGGTAATCTAATGGACGCCACCGCACAAAAGCCCACCGGCACACCCCAAACCACAACCACCCCGGAGAGAGCCGTGGGTGCCGTCCTGGTGGTAGGCGCCGGCATCAGCGGCATGCAGTCCGCCCTGGACCTGGCCGAAGCCGGCTTTGTGGTCCACCTGGTGGAGAAAAGCCCCTCCATCGCCGGCACCATGCCCATGCTGGACAAAACCTTCCCCACCAACGACTGCTCTATGTGCATCCTCTCGCCCCGGGTAGTGGACGTGGGCAGTCACATGAACATCAAGATCCACACCCTGTCTGAACTGGTGGCGCTTTCCGGCCAGCCCGGCAACTTCACCGCCACCATAAAAAAACACCCGCGCTACGTCGACATCGACCTGTGCGTCAGCTGCGGCCGCTGCGAAACCGTCTGCCCGCAGGACGTCCCAAACCCATTCAACCAGGGACTCGACACGCGCAAAGCCATATATAAGCCGTATGCCCAGGCCTTCCCCAACGCCTACGTCATTGACAAGCAAAACTGCCAGGAATGCGGCACCTGCGCCGAAAAATGCCCCCGCAAGGCCATAAACTACGACATGACCGGGGAACTGGTAGACATACCCGTCGGGGCCGTCATCCTGGCCCCCGGTTTTGAAATCTTCGACGCCTCGCTTAGAGGTGAATACGGCTACGGCATTTACAAAAACGTCGTCACCAGCCTGCAGTTTGAACGCATGCTCAGCGCCTCCGGCCCCCACCAGGGCCACCTGGTGCGCCCCTCTGACGGCACCGAACCCAGAAAAATCGCCTTCATCCAGTGCGTCGGCTCCCGTGAACCGGGCAAAGAACGCAACTACTGCTCCGGTGTGTGCTGCATGTACGCCACCAAGGAAGCCGTGGTGGCCAAAGAACACGTCCCGGGGCTGGACGCCACCATCTTCTGCATCGACGTGCGCGCCTTCGGCAAGGGCTTCGAACAATACTACCAGCGTGCCAGGGACGAATACGGCGTCAGGTACATTAAATGCATGGTCTCCTCGGTGAAAGAACTGCAGCAAACCAAAAACCTGGTGCTCAAGTATCGCACCCCCAACGGCAAACTGCATGAAGAACAATTCGACCTGGTAGTACTATCGGTAGGATTGAAACCACCAGCCGGGATCGAAGCACTGGCCCAAACAGCGGGCGTCGCCCTGGACGAAAACGGTTTCTGCCAGCCCGGCCCCGAGCCCGGCAGCACCACCCGTCCCGGCGTCTATGCCGCCGGGGCCTTCGCCGGTCCCAAGGACATCCCCGAAACCGTCATCGAGGCCAGCGCCGCCGCCGGGTACGTATCCAGCCTGCTGGGCAAATCCAGGTACACGTTAACCGAAACAAAAGAACCTGTACCCGAAAAAGACGTCTCTGAAGAGCTGCCCCGCACCGGCGTGTTCGTCTGCCACTGCGGTATCAACATTGGCAGCATCATCGACGTGCCGGCCGTGAAAAACTACGCCAAGACCCTGCCCGGCGTAGTGTACGCCGGCGAATTCACCTTCGCCTGCGCCCAGGACAGCCTGGAGACCATTAAAAAACGCATCAACAGCCAGAAGCTGAACCGGGTGGTGGTGGCCTCCTGCACGCCGCGCACCCACGCGCCGCTGTTCCAAAACGCGCTGCGGGAAGCAGGCTTAAACCCCTACCTGTACGAACACGTGAACATCCGGGAACACTCCTCCTGGGTGCACCGGGACCAAAAAGAATCAGCCACCGCCAAGGCCAAAGACCTGGTACGCATGGCCGTGGCCAAGGCCCGGCTCTTAAAACCCGTAACCGTCACCCACTCCGAAGTCAACCGCAACGCCCTGGTGGTGGGCGGCGGCGCCGCCGGTATGGCCGCGGCCATGTCCCTCTCCCGGCAGGGGTTCGGCGTTCACCTGGTGGAAAAGGCGGACACCCTGGGCGGCCGGCTTGCCCACATGCACCGCACCATCACCGGAGTGGATACCCAAAAACTGCTGGCCGAACTGACCGGCCAGGTGGAAAATGATCCCAACATCCACATTATCACCGGCGCCCATATAACCGACGTGTCCGGCTACCCCGGCAACTACCGCACCGTGGTTAGGACCAGGGACCAGACCTACGAACTGGTGCACGGCGCCGCCATTTTGGCCACCGGCGCCCGTGAGGTAACCCCCGAAGGCTACCTGTACGGCCAACACCCGGGCGTGATCACCCAGACCGGGCTGGAACAACGGATCAGGGGAGGTAACCTGGCCGGTAGCCAAAACATCGTCATGATCCAGTGCGCCGGTTCCCGGGACGAAAAACGGCCCTGGTGCAGCCGTATCTGCTGCAGCCATGCCATTAAAAACGCGCTGTTGATCAAAGAACAACAACCGGACACCAACGTCTATATCTTCTACCGTGACATCCGGGTCTACGGCAAACTGGAAAAATATTACACAGAGGCCCGCCGTCAAGGCGTTATTTTCATCCAGTACGAACCCGAAGACCCGCCGCAGGTTATAGACGCCGGGGACGGCAAACTGGCCGTCACCGCCCCCGACCCAACCCTGGGCTACAGTGTCACCATCGACGCCGACCTTTTGGTCCTGAGCGCCGGGGTGGAAGCCAACACCGACAACGAAGAGCTGAGCAAGCTCTTTAAAGTCCCTCTTAGCGCCGAAGGCTTTTTGCTGGAAGCTCACATGAAACTGCGGCCCGTGGACTTTGCCGCCGACGGCATGTACCTGTGCGGGCTGGCCCACGCGCCTAAACTCCTGGACGAAACGCTGGTCCAGGCCAGCGCCGCCGCCATGCGCGCCGCCACGCTGCTTTCCAAGGAGAGGTTGGAAAACGTGGCCATCACCGCCTACGTGGACGAGGAGCTGTGCATCGGGTGCGGGCTGTGTGTAAAGGCGTGCAGTTACAACGCCCGCTACCTGGAAGAATACACCGGCATTGCCAGGGTACACGAGACACTTTGCCAGGGATGCGGCGCCTGTGTGGCCGCCTGCCCCAGCGGCGCCTCCCAGCAGAAAGGGTACGAGAAAGGCCAGATGCTGGCCATGATGAAAGCCGCACTGTTATAAAAATTAACATTATCCAACTATACAACCCCAAGGCAGGAGGTTAAGCCCATGACCACCACAACACAGGAACAACAACCGGCAACCGCCAACGAAACGCTGGCTGAATTCGAACCCCGCATCATCGGCCTGGTCTGCAATTGGTGCAGCTACGCCGGCGCCGACCTGGCCGGCACGTCCCGCATCCAGTACCCGCCCAACATCCGGCTGGTCCGGGTCATGTGTACCGGCTCCATCGACCCGCTTTACATCCTGCGCCCGCTGCTGGACGGCGCCGACGGAGTACTGGTGGGCGGGTGACATTCCGGCGACTGCCACTATGGTAGTGGCAATTACAAGGCCCGGCGGCGCATCGCCGTGCTAAAAAAATCACTGGAATCATTCGGCATTAACAAGGACCGGGTCTGGTTTCGGTTCATCAGCGCCTCCGAAGGCAAGACATTCGCTGAAACAGTAAACCAAATGGTTCAATCGCTTAAAAAGCTGGGTCCCAACCCTACCTGGACCGCTTGGGAACTCTAGAGGGAGGTACAGGGTAATAGATGAAAAGCTATGCCTTAAAAACCGGGCCAGGGGACGTAAACCGGGCACTGACCTCATTTTTGAAACAGCTGCTGGAAAGAGGCGTGGTGGACGCAATTTTAGTGCCCCGGGCCACCAGGTCGGGCACCTCCGTCGTACAGGCGCTGGTCAAAGACCCGGTCGCCATGGAAGGCGCGCTGCCCCTGGCCCCGCTGGCCATGCAGAACGCAGCCCGTCAGGTATCAAGCCTGACCGTACAAGACCCCGGCCAGAAGCTGGGCGTGGTGCTACGCTCCTGCGAGACCCGGGCGCTGGTGGAACTAGTCAAACTGCACCAGGCCACCATGGATAACCTTTTAATCATCGGCATCGACTGCCCCGGCACCTTCGAGCCGGCAAACTACAAAAAGCTGGTGGAGACCGGCAACTTCGACCCCGAACAGTGGCTGACCCGGGCCGCTATGGGCGAAACTGCCGTTAACGACACCGATGTCAGGGCCGCCTGCGCCCTGTGCAGGCACGTTACCGCCGAACACGCCGGCATCCACGTGGGCTACGTGGGCTACGTGGGCATTGACCCCACAAAGGAGCTGCTGGTCCAGGTACAGGACGAGGAACTGGCCGGGGCACTGGCCGAACTGGGGCTTGCTGAATACCAGGTGCACGCTTCCCGGGACGAGACCATCACCAGGATCCGCGCGGCGCGTGAGGAAGAATACCGCCAACAAGCCGCCGCGCTCGCCGAAAAAACCGGTACCCTGGCCGGCACAACCGACCTCCTGGCCGCCTGCCTGCGCTGCCACAACTGCCGCCAGGCCTGCCCCATCTGCTTCTGCCAGGAATGCGTGTTCGCCGGACCGCTCTTTAAACACCAGCCCGGCGACTACCTGGGCTGGGCGCAAAAGAAGGGTGTCATCAAGATGCCCACCGACACCATGCTGTTCCACCTCACCCGCATAAACCACATGGGCCTCAGCTGCGTTGGCTGCGGCCACTGCCAGTCCGCCTGTCCGGTGGGAATACCGTTGACGGTACTCTTTAGGAGCGCCGGTCAAAAGGTGCAGGACATCTTCGGCTACACGCCGGGCAGGGATGTAGGTGAAGAGCTGCCCCTGGCCACCTACCAGGTCAGCGAACTGGAACCGCGGTAAGGGGGCAAACCAATGCGAGTAAAAGCCACTGCCGGGGAGATCACCACCCAACAAGGTTTCTTTAACACTGTCCGGGAAAAGTGCGGACAGCCCATTGAGCTGTGCTACCAGTGCCAGAAATGTACCGCCGGCTGCCCGATGGGTGAGTATGTCGACATCGCACCGCACCAGGTGGTCCGGATGGTTTACCTGAGCCTGGCGGACCCGGTACTTACCAATTCCATGATCTGGCTCTGCTCGGCCTGCGAAACCTGCGGCGCCCGCTGTCCCAACGGCATACGCATTTCGGAGGTAAATGACGTGCTGCGCCAGCTTTCCGCATCCCTGGGTCGGGAGAAGGAGAAGCGGACAGCCACTTTCCACCGCATGTTTCTGGCCGATGTAAAAAGCCGGGGGCGGGTGCACGAGAGTATGTTGATAGCCCGGTTTAAGCTTAAAACCGGCGACCTGTTTTCCGACCTGGACCTGGGCCTGAGGCTGTTCCAAAAGGGTAAGCTGACTTTATTTTCCAGCGCTGTACGGGACAAAAAAGGCGTCCGGGAGATCTTTAGGCGGGTGGAACAGGCCCGGCAGAAAGGGGGTCGCTGACAAGATGACCGCTGACAGGGTAGCTTACTACCCCGGCTGTTCACTGGAGGCCACGGGCAAAGAGTACGACCTGTCCACCCGGGCGGTATGTGCCGCGCTAGGGCTGGAACTGGCTGAACTGGAGGACTGGAGCTGCTGCGGTGCCACCTCGGCCCATAACCTGGACCATCTGTTATCCGTGGCGCTGCCCGCCCGGAACATCGCCCTGGCGCAGGGGATGGGCCTGGACTTGGCGGTGCCCTGCGCCGCCTGTTATAGCCGGCTCAAGAAAGCGGATTACCTGCTGCAAAGCGACGCAAATATGCGCAAGCATATTGAGGATACCGCCGAGTTTAAATATCAGGGCAGCAGCAAGGTGATGTCCCTGGTGGAGACTTTAATCTCCATGGTGGGGCTGGAGAGAATCGCGGGGAAGGTGACCCGGCAGTTAAACGGACTACCAGTTGTGTGCTATTACGGGTGCCTTTTGGTGCGCCCGCCGGAAGTGGCGGGATTCGACCGGGTGGAGCATCCGATGGTCATTGACCAGTTGATGGAAGCTTTAGGAGCCAGGCCCTTAACCTGGTCATACAAGACGGAGTGTTGCGGAGCCAGCCTGGTTTTAACCAATGCGAACGTAGTGAAGGGTCTGGTGGGGCGTATCGTGGAAGCAGCCAGGGAAGCGGGAGCCACGGCTATAGTGACAGCCTGCCCGCTGTGCCAGAGTAACCTGGAGATGCGCCAACCCAAGAATAAACAAGCTGTACCGGCACTGTATTTCACTGAGCTTATGGGTCTGGCTATGGGGTTAGATGGTGCTGCCGGTTGGCTAAACAAGCATTTGATAGAACCGGTAAATTTACTTAATCAAATCAGTGTAGGCTGTTAATATTTCATGCCATAATAAATTTAAATGAGTAGTTATGCAATCTAAAAACAATAACCCAATACCATAATTTAAATTCCAAGATATTGGCCACAATTTACCAACCGGACTTGCAAAGAGCTCGGCCATCCTGTCCAAATAGACCTTGAACAACTGGTACAACAGCTGATCCGACAACCGGCCTTGAATAGTGT
>CAJYBN010000128.1 GCA_913064925.1 uncultured Peptococcaceae bacterium | reverse complement strand
AAAATTTATAATGTACTGCTATGCCTTAGTTAAATTCGACTTTGACGTAGCCCTGACAATTTATATTATTGGCAAAATTGTTTTTAACCTAAACAAAGACTACTTCCGGCTGGTGCCGAAAGTAGTCGCTGGTTCAGGCCGGGTTGTTTACCCTGGATATGGCTCCGGTAGGGCATGCCCGGAAGCATCTTCCGCAGCGGTTGCAGTTATCCAGGTTGATATTGTAATTCACGTTTTCGTCAATGTAAATGCCTCCTTCCCTGCATTCCAGCTCGCAGGCAGCGCAGGCCATGCACAACGCAGGGTCAAGTACATAATTGAACTTGAATTTTTTCTTTTCGGCCACGGTACCTCCCCCTTATTTTGTAATTGAAATAAACATTCTACGCGCTGCATATAAATCCTGCCGGGTTACATACATAATATCAAAATGGGGGTAAATTAAATGAAGACAATCCTAATTTATTTTATAAAGGGGGAATATCATGGTTAAAAGGATAAGGGGTATTGCGGGCAATAACTTTCTCGGCTACCGCCCGGTCTGGGAGATGGGCAAGGCCGCCAAAGTTAAAAGGAAGCAAAAAATGACCGGTGAAAACCGGCCGAGTGTATGAAAAACCCGGTTGAATGACAACCGGGTTTTGTTTGTGGCTGGGGCGGCTGGATTCGAACCAACGCATGACGGGTCCAAAGCCCGTTGCCTTACCGCTTGGCTACGCCCCAGTAAATGTGGGGTGGGTGATGGGATTCGAACCCATGACCCCCAGAGCCACAATCTGGTACTCTAACCAGCTGAGCTACACCCACCACGTCAAGCCGCCGGGTTAACCCGGCGCAGTAGTTATAATACCACATATGCATTGCCAAGTCAAGAAAAAGAAAAACCTACCAAAACCTACAAAAACCTAGCCGCAAAAACCGCGTACGGGCCGGCCAGCCGCCCTGCGCTTCCCGTCAGCCGCCCTGCGCCTCCCGCTCCATGGCTTCCTTCAGCTTGCTGTAAGTCAGGTCCAGCGCCTCGGAAATCACCCGCACGTCGCCCAGCACGGGCATAAAGTTGGTGTCACCGCCCCAGCGGGGCACAATATGGATGTGGAAATGGCCCGGTATGCCCGCCCCCGCAATTTTCCCCAGGTTGACGCCCACGTTGAAACCGTCGGGGTTGAAGGCGCGGCGCAGCAGCCGCACCATGTAGCGGGTGGTGGCGAAAAGCTCCGCCATTTCCGCATCTTCCAGGTCCTCCATGTCGCCCACGTGCCGCTTGGGCGCCACCAGCAGGTGGCCGTTGTTATATGGATAAATGTTTAATATGACAAAGGTCTTGTCGCCCCGGTACAATACGTAGTTCTCCTTGTCCATCTCCGGCGCGGCGTTCAGCTTAGTGCAAAAAATACACTCCGAGCCGTGATCCTTGCCGATGTAGACGCTGCGCCAGGGCGCCCAGAGTCTTTCCATGTCGCTTTTACCTCCCGTTTTATTCCGCTTTTTACCGTTTACGTCTATTCTACGTCCCCGGAGGAAGTTCCTGCCGCATGCATCCTCCTCCGGCCGCGGCGCTTTAAGACCGCTGCCGGGCGCCCACCCGCGGATAGTACTTATACAACTGCCCGTTGCCCGGACCGAAGTATTTAAAGGCTAAAAGTTCACCCCCGCTGTTGAAGTGCATCTCTCCCGAAGCTTCCCAGTGGGGGCAGTCAAGCTCGCTATAAAGGATAATATCCCGCAAATCGCTCCTCTCATGCAGGAAGTTGATGAATTTATATAAAACCCCAAAAGCGCGTTTCCTGTCTTTCGCGTGATCCCACTCGCCATACTTTTCACGGCTCAGCATGCTGCGCAGCAGGTGGGGATTATGAACAACGACGCCGGCAAACAAATCGGGTTGGCGCGTTTCCCGCACGCCTTGCCACCGCGGCAGGTTAGCAATTTTGATCAGCGCGCGCCTCAGTGTCGCCAGCAGTTCCGTCCTCTTTACCACCGTGGCCAGGTAGTGCTCCCGGGATACGGTGACGCGATACTTGTGCCGCAGGCATCCCGCTTTCTTGCCCACCAACCCGCTTAAGGAAAAATCAGGCTCATTTCCGAAATAAGAGAACCTCTTGGCCTTTACCAGGCCGCGTATTTGCTTTTCCGGCATTTGCATGAGAATATCATCCAAAACAATTCTTTCGATCATGTCAAAGCCAAAATCGCACCCCATCTCCATGCCGTCTTCCGTCACGCCCGCAATGTAGTACAAACAACCCACCTCCATAACAACTATGATAAAGCACTTGCGCGCGGGCAACAACAGGATATAATGTCGCTTTATGGCAGGGTGCGGCGGCAAGGAAACAGCAGGGAAAATAAAAACCCACATCCGGGCGGATATGGGTTTTGCTTGGTTTAATCATTTAGTTGGAACGATCTTATGACTCCGTAACGGTTATGGCCCCGGTGGGGCAAACGCTAACGCAGGTTTCGCAGCCCAGGCAGTCGTTGGGGTCGCCTGATACGGCGGCCTTGTCGCCATCTAATTCAAGAATGTCAGCAGGGCAGCCCTCAGTGCACTCGCCGCAACCTTCACATTTTTCCACGTCGATTTCCACAGTGAACATCAGAATGCCTCCCTCTCCCTCAAATTTCATTTCATGGCAGGTTCAAAACCTTACCCTTTACAATTGTACAAAACCCGCTGCCAAACGTCTATAGAAATTTTTACTAAATGATTATTTTCTTAAAAAAATCCCCGCCTTACCGGCAGGGGAAAATATTTTTACACCATGCTCTGTTCCGCCTTTTGAATGGCCAGTTTGACGAAATTGCCGCAGTTGCGGGAGCTCACGTAGCCGAAATACAAGCTGCCGCCCTGCATAACCTGGTCGGCCACGCCCAGTTCCTGCGCAAATTCATATTTTGTCCTGTCGGAAAGATATTTAGCCATGCGCATCCCTCCTATTTTATTATTTGTTCTTTTTGAGGGATCATACGGCGTAAATTTTGCGGCAGCTGCCTTTTAAAACAAAGGCAATTGGCAGAAAAAAATTAAAGAAAAAATGCTCAAATAAAGCAGTTAAATGACTAATAAATAAAATTTTTACCGGCGGATAAGCAGGCTGAGCAAATTGCATATGCCAACCGGTAAACCATTTGGGATTTACAACCTTACCCGCGCGGGCAGCCGGCGCCCCAGGGTTTCTTCCATGAACTGCGTGCACTGCAGTACCCGCCGCAGGTCTATGCCCGTTTCAATGCCCATGTCGTGCAGCATGCTCACCAGGTCCCCGGTGGCTATGTTGCCGGCGGCGCCGGGTATGAACGGGCAGCCGCCTAGCCCGCCCACCGAGCTTTCCAGCACCTGCACGCCCGCCTGCAGGCCCGCCACGGCGTTGGCCAGCCCCCGGCCCCTGGTATCGTGCAAGTGCAGGCCCCAGGTTACTCCGGGGTAACGTTCCCGTATTTCCCGCAGCAGGTCGTACACCTGCCGGGGATTGCCCATGCCCGCCGTGTCGGCCAGCACTATTTCCCCAATGCCCTCCTTCAGCATGCCTTCCACCACCCGGGCCACTTCGCCGGCACCGATGCCGCCCTGGTAAGGGCAGCCGAAAGCAGTAGCCACGGCACCCCGCACCTTTAATTGCCCCGCCGCCAGGCGGCAAATTTCCCGCACCTCGGCCAGCGATTCCGCCACCGTGCGCTTGACGTTGGCCCGGTTGTGCGCTTCGCTGGCCGAAACCACCACCACGATTTCCGCCAGCGGCGTGTGCAGCATCGCCAGGGCCCGCTGCACGCCCCGCACGTTGCCCACCAGGGCACTGACGGACACGCCGGCCCCCGGGCCGCCGATGCCTTCCAGCACCGCCTCGGCGTCGCTCAACTGGGGCACCGCCCGGGGGTGCACGAAGGAGGTAGCTTCTATGGCGGTTATCCCCGCGGCCGCCAGCTGCCTGATCATAGAAATTTTTATTTCTGGGGGCAAAATCTTTTTTTCGTTTTGCAGGCCGTCCCGAGGGCCCACTTCCCGCACCAGTATCCTGTCGGGCCAGTGCATGTCCGGTCGTCTCCTCGCATTATTTTACAGCTTCAATACCTTGCGCGGGTTCTCCGTCAGCAGCCTGGTTAAAGTTTTCTCCTTCAACGGCAGCTCTCTGAGTTCCTTGATGATTCTCTGCCGGCTGACCAGGGGGAAATCCGACCCGAACAGGGCCTTGCCGGAAAGCGGCCCGTTCATGTACTTGATTACATCCTCCGGGATGTGCCGGGGCGCCCAGCCGGCGATGTTGAAATAAACGTTTTTATGCCGCAGGGCCACGGCTATAGTGTCTCCCGTCCACGGCCAGCCGAAATGGGCGATAATTATTTTCAAATCGGGAAAGTCAATGGCCACGTCGTCCATGTACAAGGGGTGGCAGTACTTGATCCGAGTGCCGGCGTGGTACTGGGTACCCATATGGAGCAGCACCGGGATGTCCAGTTCGCACGCCTTTTCGTACAGGGGGTAATACTGCCTGTCGTTGGGGTTCAGTTCCGCCAGGTGCGGCATCAGCTTCAACCCTTTCAGGCCTAGCTCCTTTACCGCGCGTTCCAGCGCCCGCGCCGCCGCCTTGCCTTTGTGCGGGTCGCCGCCGGCAAAACCGATCAACCTGTCGGGATAGCTGGCCACAGCCTGGGCCACCAGCTCGTCGGGAACCCTGTAATTGTAAGTGGTCTCCGCGTCGATGGCCACCACCACGGACTTGTCCACCCCGGCGGCGTCCATGTCCTGGATGGTCGTTTCCAGCGTTTGCCCCTGCAGGCCCGCAAACACAGCCTCGTAACTTTTCTTCATGGCCGGGGGCAGCGTTTGCAGCGCCTCCGCGGTCCACAACTGCGCGTGGGTATCAATGATCATAATTATTTTACACTCCTCGCCCTAAGATAAATACTTGCCCTATGCCGCTTGGCGCGCGGCACAGGGCATTTTGGAGCCAAACTGCGTTAGTCGCGGGCTTTGAAACCGGTGGGCCCTTTGGGGATGCGCCCCGTCTTGATGCACTCGCTGCGCAGCCGGCGCCCGCAGATCTTTTCCACCATCCGGCCGATATCCAGCACCCGGTCCACGTCCACGCCGGTGTCGATGCCCATTTCGTCCATCATGACCACCATGTCTTCGGTGCTCACCAGGCCAACTATGTTGGGGTCCTGGTAATAGTAGGTGCCGGTGCCGGCCACGGGACTGCCGTCGCAGAAGTTGGCGGGCTGGCCTCCGATGCCGCCCATGGTGCTTTCAAAGTGGGTGATGCCGGCCTGCAGGGCCGCCAGCACATTGGCCAGGCCCCAGCCGCGGGTCACGTGGAAGTGGGCCACATGCAGCTCCGGGTTGGGCAGCGCGTCCATGATCATGGCGAAATACTCGTAAACCTTGTTGGGCGGCGCGGAGCCGTCGTGGTCGGCGTGCTCTATGTCGTCGGCGCCGATGTCCAGGTACCGCTTGGTGAACTCCACCGCCTTTTTCAATTCCGTGGGCCCCTCGATGGGACAGCCCCAAATGGTGCTCACGGTACCGCAGAACTTCATGCCCGCATCGTGCGCCTTCTTGATGCAGCGCTCGGTCATGGCCCAGTATTCCTTGTGGGTCATGCCCGAGTTTTTGATTTGGTGCGACTCGGAGGTGGAAATCATCTGCAGCACCCGGTCCGGCCCGTAGCCTTCCTGGCGGGCGGCAATGGCCCTGTCCACAGCCCGCTCGTTGATGGTAACGGCGGTCAATTCCACCCCGGGCAGCTTGTCTTTAACCCGCTTGCTGGTACGAATAGCCTTAAACAGCTCTTCGGCGTCGGCAAACTGGGGCATGGCTTTGGGGTTGCCGAAATTGGTGACCTCCATGCGCTTGAACCCGGCCAGGATCAGCTCTTCCAGGACCCAAAGCTTGGCCCGGGTAGGAATTAATTTTTCTTCGTGCTGGAAGCCGTCCCGCACGGTAATGTCGCCAATAACAACCTTTTTGGGATATTTTAGCTCAAACATAGATACCCTCCTTTATTGATTATTTAAGATAAGCATTGTCATACACTGCACTTGGCCGGGCAGCGGCGCGCCCGGCCGGCCGGTGCGCAAAAAGCCGCATTTTTTCCGGTGGCCCGCTGGGAATCACCTGCCCCGGTACACGGGCTTGCGCTTCTCGTTAAAGGCGCGCAGGCCCTCGTCCCGGTCCTCAGTGGCCAGGCACACGTTGTAGCACTCGGCTTCCAGGGCCAGCGCGGTGTGCAGCTCCAGCTCCACGCCCAGATTGATGGCGCGCTTGGCCTGCTGCAGGGCAATGGGCCCGTTCTTGGTGATTTCCCGCATAATTTCCATGGTCTTTTCCATCAACTGGCCTTCCGGCACCACGTGATTCACTAGGCCCAGTTCATAGGCCTCCCGGGCCGAAATGCGCCGCCCGGTGAAGATCAGCTCTTTGGCCCGGCTGCGCCCGATCACCCTGGGCAGCAGCTGGGTGCCGCCGCCGCCCGGGATAATGGCCAGGCCCACCTCGGGCAGCCCAAAAGCGGCCTTTTCCGAGGCGATGATGAAGTCGCAGCACAGGGCGAACTCGCAGCCTCCCCCCAGGGCGAAGCCGTTTACCGCCGCCACCAGCGGCTTGGGAAACTCCGCCACCGCGGTAAAGGTGCGCACAAACAGCGCGCGCTGCTTCTTCATCTCTTCCATGGTCATGGTTTTCCTTTCCTTCAGGTCGGCGCCCACGCAAAAGGCCCGGTCGCCCTCGGCGGTGAACACGGCGGCAAATACCTCGTCGTCCAGCTCCATTTCCTCCAGGGCGGCCAGTATTTCCCGGGCGGTCTGGGTACTCAAGGCGTTCATGGCCTGAGGGCGGTTTATGGCCATGACGGCGATGTGCTCCTCCCGGGTCAGCTTTATGTTTTCGTATGCCATTGATTGATTACACCCCTTTACAACAGAAATCATCAGCCCGCTTACAACTACAACCGGCACCCGGATCTTACACGGGGTAAACGGGATGCTTGCGCTCGGTGAATACCTTTTCCTTGCTCTCGTATAAATTAAAACGCTTGATTAACTCGTCCCGCAGCTCAGCGCCGCTGACGATGTGATCCACCACCAGCTCCGAAGCCAGCCGGTAAACGTTCACGTCCTTGGCGTACTCTTCCCGTTTTTGCTGGACAAAGGCCGGCCTTTCCTCGGGCGGCAGCGCCTTGATCTTGTTTTCGTAAACCGCGTTCACCGCAGCCTCGGGACCCATGACGGCAATCATGGCCGTTGGCAGCGCCATGCAGCAGTCGGGCTCGAAGCCCGGCCCGCACATGGCGTACAGCCCCGCGCCGTAAGCCTTGCGCACCACCACGGAGATCTTGGGCACCGTGGCCTCGGACATGGCCGAAATCATCTTGGCCCCGTGCCGGATGATGCCCTGGCGCTCCACCGCCGAGCCGATCATGAACCCCGGCACGTCCATCAGGAACAACAGGGGTATATTGAAAGCGTCGCACAGGTTCATAAACCGGGCTCCTTTATCCGCCGAGTCTACGAAAAGCACCCCGCCCTTTTCCGTGGACTGGTTGGCCAGGATGCCCACCGTCCGGCCGCCGATGCGGGCAAAGCCGGTGATTAGCTCCCGCGCAAACAGCTTTTTAATTTCAAACCAGCTGTCCCGGTCGATGATGCGGTTGATTACTTCGTACATATCAAAGGGCTGGTTTTCCTCCACGGGCACTATTTCCTCGATGTCGCGCCCCTCAACCGGCGGCAGCGGCTCCACCAGCGGCACTTTTTCCTTGTAGTTCTGGGGCATATAGGTAAGGTACCGGCGGCAGGCCTCGATGGCCTCCTTCTCCGTGGCCGCCAGCAGGTCTCCGCAGCCGCTGACGGTGCAGTGCATGCGGGCGCCGCCCATTTCCTCCAGGGTCACTTTCTCGAAGATGACCATTTCCGCCATGCGCGGCGAGCCCAGATACATGCTGGCGTTGCCGTCCACCATGAACACTACGTCGCAAAAGG
>CAJYBN010000127.1 GCA_913064925.1 uncultured Peptococcaceae bacterium | reverse complement strand
GAATATCACTTAGTCTATACACAAGAAGCCCTGCAACTGCTGCAAAATAAGAGTTCGTTACATTTGCTTAGTAAAGTCGCGCTAGAAGTAACCCAATGCCCCAATGGCAAAAAATCTATACAAAGCAGCTATAACACCAAGACCAAAATCAGTATCAGCCACTTTGCGAAAGAAGATTAAAACCAATGACCCCAGAGGGCCTTATGGAGCCAAGGGAATCGGAGAGCCTGCTCTTAACCCTGTTGCAGCTGCGGTAGCCAATGCCATTTATCATGCCACGGGCTTACGTTTTAAGGAGTTGCCCATTACCCCGGAAAAAGTACTCAAGGCTTTACGAGAGAAAGCTGCCAAGTAATTTACAAATAATAGTTGCCCGTGCTATTAACGCAATGATCCCTAACATTATTTAAAAGACCACGGGCAATCTCAAATTAGCCGGAGCCCCCGTTCCAGGGGGGTTCCGTGCTTTTGTACGCCCGGCATGGCGTTGTCTATAGCGGTAACCATAGTTTAAGGCAAGGGTATCCGTGACGACGCTGAATCTTAATAAGATAAGTACCTGAGGAGAAAATGAACACGATGTATATGCATAAAGCTAAATCAATAACCCCGTACTTGTTATTAACTATTGTCCCTTTAATTTGGGGGAGCAACTTTATAGTCGGAAAAGTCTTAATCGATGCTCTGCCTCCCTTTAGCATAGCCGCGGGCCGGTTTTTGATCGGCGCCTTAATTTTATGTCCCTGGTTACTGATGAGAAAAGAGAAAAAAAAGATCGCGGGTCCGCTCATGCCCAAGATACTCATTATGGGCATTACGGGGGTATTTGCTTTTAATAGCTTGTTATACATAGGATTAAAATATACCACAGCTATAAACGCAACTTTAATTGGTTCTTTTAATCCAATAGTAACAATATATTTTTCCTGGTTAATATTAAGGGAAAATATTACCCTAAAACAAATATTGGGTTCAGTAATATCGATAGTTGGCATTATTATCATAGAATCCCAAGGTTCATGGTCCGTTCTATATAATTTGGATTTTAATGCCGGCGACCTGATCATTTTTGCCAATACATTTATCTGGGCTATTTTTACTGTTCTGGGTAAAAACGTGATGAATTATTTAAGCCCGCTGGAAACTGCGTCACTTTCCATTGTGGCAGGATTGCCTTTCCTGGTTATAGTTTCGGGATGGGAACTTTATCATATAAATATAACCATATCATGGCCGGTGGCTTTAGGAATCTTATATTTGGGATTATTTGCTACAGTGCTGGCCTTCGTCTGGCATTATAAAGGAATTCAAGCTATTGGAGTAGCCAAAGCTGCAATTTTTTACAACCTTATTCCGGTTTATTCAATTTTTTTGGCGTCGTTCTTTCTCCAAGAAAAAGTACAACCTTGGCACATCGTCGGTGGTTTTTGTGTTGTGCTGGGAATTTTGCTATCTTCGGTAAAATTAAACGTAACCCAACAGGGCGGAAAAGTAAGGAACATCCGAGAAAGTTTCTAATTTGTGCCACTTGTTCAGTACTTTCCGGATTTAGGGTAAAATTAGGCGACTATTTTGTTAATTGGTTTAATAAAAATCACCAAAGATTACCGCCCCTGCATTTAATTCAGTGCAAACACGATTTGCCCGTCCACCGTTTCCCGGCGCACAACCCTTTTTCCCTCCAGGTATTTCAAGTGGGCGATGGCCTCACCGGTGGCAAACCACTTCTGGGCCACAGGAAACTGGTCCCAGGAATCGTAGGTCAAGTCCCAGCTCATTTGTGCCGCCACCTGGTAGGCGTTTTGCCTGCCCCCGGCCAGGATGGAAACCACCTCTTCAGCCCTGGCCCGGTGGTGCCGCCGCAGCTCATCGATCCTTTTCCCGCAGTCCTCCAGCAAATCCCTGTGCCCGGGCAGGACAAGCCTTACATCCAGACCTGCCACCTTATCCAGGCTGTGCAGGTACTCGTCAAGCGGGTTCCTGTCATCGGACCAAAGGGAAATATTGGGAGTTATGTTGCCCAGGATATGGTCTCCGGCCACCAGCACCTTGCAGCCGGGCTCGTACAGGCACATATGCCCCGCGGTGTGGCCGGGAGTTGATACGCAGCGGAACGTGTAGTCGCCGATGCTGATGGTATCCCCTTCGTTCACAATGGTGAAAGCAATTCTGCCCCGGCTGCTGTACTTGTAGCCGGGGTGCTTTTTTATGGCGTCCCGGAGGCTGACTTCCGGAAACCCGCACCGCCGGGCAAAGACAACCATTTCTTCCCAGCCCTCGCTGGCGTTGATTACGGCCGCGTCAGGCCCGCTGCAGTAAACCGACGAGGTCTCCGCGGCCAGCTCGGCAACCAGGCCGGAATGATCGGCGTGCATGTGGGTGATGAAGAAATCCGTTTCCCGTAAATCCACGCCCAGCTCCCGCAAGCCCGCATACATGGCCCGCCTGCACTCTTCCCGGTTCATGCCGGTATCGATGAGCAGGTTTCTCCCCCGTCCCTTGATCAAATAGGAATTTAAAGCTTTCAAGGGATTGCCGGGGAGCGGTATTTCAATTTTATACACATTTGGCATCACTTGTTCCAACAATTTAAGCCACTCCTTTGCAGCTTTTCTTTGAAAGGACCGGCGTCCATGTTATTTCCTATCTTTGCATAAATTTCCTTTATAATCTCAGCCGCCCGGCCGGCATGCCGCCGCGCCGCCCCGCTGTTACCCCGCTTGCGCTGCACGGCGGCCAGGCTGTCATGGCAGGAAAACAACAGCAGCGGGTTCTCCAGCCCCTCGGCCAGGGCTAGCGCTTCCCCGGCGCTGGCCGCGGCCGGGCCGTAGTCGCCGGCCACGTAATGAATCTTGCTCTGGAACAGCAAAGAACGGGCCATGTTCTTTCGCACCCTGGTCCGGCGGGCGCTGGCCAGTGCGCGCCGGCAGTACTCGCCGGCTTCGGGCACATTTCCCCGGCGCAGGGCCAGTTCGCCCAGGCCCAGCCACATGCGGCACTCCCACCGCCAAATGACGCTGTCGTCCCGGCGCGCCAGCTCTTCCGCCTCCCGCAGCAGCAGGCGCGCCCAGTCATGATCCCCCAGGTGCAGGCAATCGAAGGCCAGGTTAACCAGCGAGTAACCGAGCGGCTCGGGCCAGGAAAACTGCCGGCAGATTTCCACGCCTCGCTCGTTCCAGGCCGCCGCATTGTTCAAGTCACCCAGCTCGTGATACACGTAACCGATAGAATTGGGCAGGCGGGTCAGCATGAAGGAATTGCCCGCCTGCTGGGCCCGTTCCAGGTTGACACTTAGCTGTTCCAAGGCCGGCAGGAAATTGCCCTGCTCGGCGTACGCCAGGCCCAGGAAAAACCGGGCAAACAGCTCGTTAAAGGTTTGCCCTGCGCTTTGGGACAACAGCAGGGCCTCCTCCAGCCCTGCTGCGGCGGCGGAAGCCATCCCCTTCAATAGCAGGCGCCGGCTTACATCGATGAGGGCGTGGCAGCGGGCGTCGCCGTCGCTTGTTTGCCGGCCCAGCTCCTGGGCCACGCTGCTGTATTTTCTGGCCTCTTCCAGCCGGCCCATCATGCTGTACATGAGGGATAGACCGGTGGCGCAGGCAACGGCCAGGCGCGTGTCCTTGCCCGCCAGGGAAACCCGGTAAGCCCCGGCCAGGTTCTCTTCCGCCGCGGCAAAGTTACGGTTGCACAGGTTGGCCAGGCCCAGCAAGTAAGTAGCCTCACCGCTGAGCCGGACATCTCCGGCGCTGGCGGCCAGCTGCCGCATCTTGCCAAATTCTTCCGCGGCCCTGTCGTACTCTCCCAGCGTAAAAAAGGCCCGCCCGCGGTTTTCGTTTACGGCCAGCAGGAATCCGGCCGGGCGGCTGTTCCCACCGGGAGCGGGCTCTGCGGGCGCAGGCACACCGGAACCGAGCTCCGCGACCGCGGACACGCCGGCACAGGCCGCCGTTCCGCCGGCGCTTTTGATCCGCGCGTACAACTCCCTAGTCTTGGGCTGTGGTTCAACTCCCAATTCCCTTTGCAGCACCTGCCTGCATATGTGGTACTGGCGCAGGGCAGCCGCCCGGTTGCCGGACAACCAGTGCAGCTGCATAATCACGTAGTGTATGTCCTCCTGCAGTTCATCCCGGTCCAGGGCCAGGTAGGCATACTCCAGGGCCTTTTTATAGTCCTTCTCCTCCCTCGCCCGGTGCAGAAGCCGGTGCAAAGCGGACAGGTAATACGCCTGCAGGCGCTCCCGCTGGTCCAGGACCCAATTTTCAAATTCCCCGGCGTCCCGGAGAAAGAAACCCTCTAAAAAGTCCCCCCGGTACAGGGAAACGGCCTCTTCCAGCTTGGCCGGGGAGTTCTCCCGCCCGGACCGGGTTAACCCGGCAAAAGCCAGGGCGTCGATGAACACGGGAAACTGCGGGTTGAGGCCGACGCTGTCCCTGGCAGCGACCACCAGGGGCACATGCCGGCTCTCGACCGCCGGGGAAAAGCAGCGGTTGATCCTATACACGGCGTTGCTCAAACCGCGCAGGGCCTTATCTTCCGGCAAGCCGCCCCACAGCAGGTCGGCCAGCACGTTCCTGGCCGCTCTCCGGCCGGCCATGCTCAGGTAAAAAAGCAGGGCGCGCTCCTTTTTGCGCGGCAGGTCCACCTTCACCCCGTCCCGCATAAAATGCGGCGGTCCCAACAAGTATATCTCCAGCGTTCCCGGCGCCGCCGGGAGCCGGCTTTTCGGCACCTGGTCATCACCACCTTTCCCGCATTCCCGTCGACCACCGCCATCGTTCCGTTAGCACAATAATATCAAGAAGTGTGCGAATTGTATAGACAAAACATCTGGCGACAGTTTGGCGACAGGGATGTTTTATAATACCGGCCAAACCGGTGGAAAGGAGCGGATGCGCGTTGGAGCTGCAATTTGACACCAGCATTTGCGCAGATTGTGCTACCGTCGATTGCCTGGTGAAATGCCAGTACATGCATTTCGACCTGGAAAGCGCCCGCAGTGAGCGGCAAAAATTAAACAACGGCGAGGACTCGCCCGTGCTGCATAACTGCGCCACCTGCTACGCCTGCGAAGAATACTGCAAACTTGGCAACCATCCCTTTTACCAGATAGTGGACTTGCAGGAGCAAAAGGGCATTTGGCCGGCGCCCCGGCCCATCGTCCACCAGCAGGTGAAAATGTTCTCCCCCAAGGGAGATTTTGTACCCCGCGAATTCGCCGGCGTGCCCGTCAACCTGTGTCTCTTTCCCGAATTGCAGGGCAGGTTGACCGGCCGGCTGTTCGAGGGCACTTCCGTTTTTTTCAGCAGGGACCTGTTTTGCAACCTGGTTTACCTGCATTTCGCCAAAAACTCCGTTATCAAGGAACGGGTGCCGGGAGTTATCCAGCGGCTGGCCGCCTGCAACGTTGAGGAGCTGGTTTGTTTTCACGACGAGTGCTATGCCCTGTACGCCTCGTGGGCGCCGGCCTACGGCCTGGAAGTCCCTTTTAGGCCCGTACACCTGTTTAAATACCTTATCGACCGGCTGAAAGAAAACTATTCCCAAGTGAAGAAGCTGGGCCTGAAGGCAGCTTACCAGCGGCCTTGTTCCACCCGCCTGACCCCCGCCAAGGAACCCCTGTTGGATGAACTGCTGGAACTCATCGGCGTGGAAAGGGTGCCCCGGGAATACGACAGGGAAAACGCCCTTTGCTGCGGGGCCATACTGCGCATGCACGGGCGGGAAGAGCTGGCCGACGACATCAACAAGCGCAACCTGGACGACATGGTGCGGTCCGGGGCCACCGCGTGCATCTTCAACTGCCCGTTCTGCTACCTCACCCTGGGAGAAATGGTGGCCGCAAAAGGGCTGAGGCCCCTGCTCATCAGCGACTTGTGCCGGCTGGCCCTGGGAGAAAAACTTTAATACCGACGGGGGTGATTACCAGTGGATAACATTTTGCAATCTTTAGCCGCCATTGTGGGCGAACAATACGTTTCCAACCGGCAAGAGGAGCTTTACCTGTACGCCCGTGACCAGGGCACCATGGACCCCCACCCGCCCGATTACGTAGTCTTGCCCGGCACCGTCGAAGAGGTGCGGGAAATTGTCTTGCTGGCCGGGCGGGAAGGAATTCCCCTGGTGCCCATGGGGGGAGGGCTGGTGCTTTCCGGCCTTACCATACCCCTGCGGGGCGGCATTGTCCTGGATATGAAAAGAATGAATAAGATCATCGAGGTCAACCCGGTCAGCAGGTACGCCGTGGTGGAAGCCGGGGTCGCCCAGGGCCAGCTGCAGTCTTACCTGGAGCGTCACCACCCTCGCTTGCGGCACTCCATCCCCGACGCGCCGCCCATGGCCACCGTCGGCGGGAACGTGGCCATCCACGGGTCGGGCCACCTTTCCCAAGCTTACGGTTTCCATTCCGACATGGTCAACGGGCTGGAGGTAGTCCTGCCATCGGGTGAAATCTGCCATACCGGCTCGTGCTCGGCCTCGCCGTACTGGTTCGCCAGGTCGCCCCTACCCGACCTGACGGGGCTTTTTTTGGGATGGTTCGGCACCACGGGCATCATAACCAAGGTTGCTTTAAAACTATACCCCAAAAAGAAGATGAAAGACGTGCTGATGTTCGTTACGGAAAACCCCGATTATGTGCCGGACGTCATCTACCGGGTGACGGAAACCGAAATGGCGGAGGACGTGCTGGTGTTGTCCGCCCCCAAGCCCGACTGGATGGCGGGATTTCAGATAACCAGCGTGGCCCTGACCGCCGATAGCCAGTTAGAAATGGATTTCAAGCGCAAAATGATGCGCCAAGCCCTGGCCGGCTACATCGACGACCGGGAGGGCGGGTTCATGTTCCTCGCCCCCAACTTGAAGAAAAACTTCTTGGAAACCCCGCAGCGCAGCGTAGCCAGGTACGCCGACGTAAACAAGGGCGGGGGCTTTGAATACGTTGGGGCCATCATGCCGGTGGAAAAATTCCCGCAGGCCTACCGCAGCGGCGTGGAAATCGCCGGCAAATGCGGGACCACCTATTCCTTTATCGTCCGCATCATAGGACGCGCGCACTGCATGATGTTTGCCTTCGCCTACCCATTCAACCGGGCGGACAAGGAAGACGTGCAGCGGGCCCAGAAAGCCCTGCACGAAACCAACGCGGCGGTACTGGATATGGGCGGCATCCCCTGGAAAGCGGAAGTCCCGGCCCAGAGAATGATTATAGAAAAAATGGACCCCTCCGCCCGGCAGTTGATCGGCCGGGTCAAAGCCATGCTGGACCCCCGCGGCATTATGAACCCCGGCAACTGGGAGGTGTAACCGATGCAATACGCTGATATAGTCCACAGGTGCTTCCGGTGCGGGTACTGCAAGTTCACCAGCGACTACCGGGACGTGAACTGCCCCTCCTACCAAAAATACCGCTTTGAGAGCTACTCCCCCGGCGGGCGCATGTGGCTCATAAACGCCTGGTTAAACGAGGAAATTACCTGGACCGAACACCTGGCGGAAATCGTGTACTCCTGCACCACCTGCAAAAACTGCGTGGAAAAGTGCGTTTTCAAGTTCAAAGATTACCTGGTGGATATCATCGTGGCGGCCAGGGAAAAAATGGTCGAGCAGGGCCAGGTTCCTCCCGCCGCGCGGGATTACTTTAAAAGCCTGCAGCTTTACGGAAACCCGTACAAGATATCCCCCGGCGCCGGCAGCCGGTGGGCTAAGGATACGGGCCTGGGCAAGTACGCCGGCGAGGAATACCTGCTTTATGCCGGCAGCGTAGGCTCCTATGACGAAAGAGGACAGCAAGCCGCCGCCGCCCTGGGGCGGCTCCTGGTACAGGCCGGCGTCCCCGCGGGCTTCTTGGAGGAGGAAACCTGCGACGGCAGCGAAGCCAAGGCGTTGGGAGAATCATATTTGTTTACCTTCCTGGCGGAACAAAATATCAACCATTTCAAGGAAGCCGGCGTGCGCAAAATCGTCGCCCTCTCGCCGCACTCCTACAACATCATGAAAACCGAGTACCCCAAGCTGGGCGGCAGCTTTACGGTTTTGCACTATACCCAGCTGCTGTGGGAACTGCTGCAGAGCAAGGCTATTGTTCCCGCCCAGCTGCCGGTA
>CAJYBN010000126.1 GCA_913064925.1 uncultured Peptococcaceae bacterium | reverse complement strand
CGATCTGAGCCGTCTCCCCGTCCCTTATTTCGCCCACCATGATGATGTCCGGGTCCTGGCGGAGGATGGAGCGCAGGCCGGCGGCAAAGGTAAGCCCGGCTTTCACGTTGATTTGGGTCTGGTTGATCCCCCGCAGGAGGTACTCCACCGGGTCCTCTATGGTAATAATATTGCGTTCTGGGGAATTCAACTGGGCCAGTATCGCGTACAGGGTGGTGGTCTTGCCGCTGCCGGTGGGCCCGGTGACCAGGATCATGCCGGAAGTGCGATGAATTACCTCTGTAAAACGCTCCAGGTTGTAGCGGTGGAATCCCAGCTGGTCAACGGGCAGTATCCGCCCGCTCTTAAGCAGCAAACGGAGGACTACCTTTTCCCCGTGAACCGTAGGCAGGGTAGATACCCTCACATCTATGTCCAGTTCTCCGTACTTAACCTGAAACCGGCCGTCCTGGGGGAGGCGCTTTTCGGCAATATCCAGGCCGGCCAGGATTTTGATCCTGGTAGTAAGGTTGGAGCGGATGTGCTTGGGTAGAGTAAGGACTTCCCTCAACAACCCATCCACCCGGTAACGCACCAGCATCCGGTCCTCCTGTGGTTCAATATGAATGTCGCTGGCCTTCTCCGCCACCGCCTGGGCAATGATGGTGTTGACCAGGCGCACCACCGGTGCTTCCTCCGGGGGCACCTCATCCCCCGCCGCCAGGGTGAGGGTCTGGATTTCCCGCTCCTCCGGGGCGGCCGGCTGGCCGAAGGTCTGCTCCACAAAGGTAAGGCCAAAGACCTTCTGGAGGACGGCGTCGATTTCCTCTTCCCGGGCCAGCACCGGCTCCACTTCCAGCCCGCTGGCCAGGCGGATGTCGTCCAGGGCTACCAGGTTCAGGGGGTCGGACATGGCCACGATCAGCCGCCGTCCCTCTTTTTTCACGGGCACCACCTTATGCCGGCGCAGGATGGCCTCGGGGAGAGATTTGATCATTACGGGGTCGACTTTGTCCATCAGGGTAATCTGGGGAATGCCCAACTGCATTTCCAGGGTGTTCAGGATGTCCTGCTCCGTGACCAGGCCCAGGTTGATTAGAACCCGGCCCAGGCGCTCCCCGGTCTGCTTTTGCACCTGCAGCGCCTGGTTCAACTGCTCCGGGGTAATCAAGCCGGCCTGCAGGAGGAGGTCCCCCAGGCGCTTTTTGGTATAAACAGCGGCCATTTTCAACCACCCCACAGGTTCAGATACCAGAAAATAACCTTATCCCCTGTTAACACGGCCAGCATGGGCCCCGATGAAAGAAAAGGGCCGAAGGGAATGGCCTTTTTAAGGGTTTTCCCTGTCCGTGGCATAGCCGAGATCGACCAGAACTTTGCCCAGTCGTTCGCCGGTTTCTTTCTGTACCTTTAAAGCTTTATCCAACTGCTGCCGGGTAATGATGTTATGCTTTAGCAGCAAATCCCCCAGCCGTTGAGACCTGCTTTTCGTGACCATAGGTTACAACTCCCGTGCACTCAACGGTTTTGTGAATCCACGCTTTGTTCCCGCAAGGCGTCAATGGCCCGGTCTATGTATACTTCGGGCACGTTCTTGCAGATAACCGCGCTGCCAATGGTTTTCAGCAAAATAAATGTAATTTCACCGCCGAAAGTTTTTTTGTCGCCGTACATGGAGTTGATGATATCACCGGTGGCCAGTTCTTCCGGCACCGCCAGGGGCAGCCCGGCCCGGGCGAGCAGGTTCCTGATCCTTTGTTCCTCTTCCGCCTGCAGCAGCCCCATATCCACCGCCATGCGCGCGGCCACTGCTGTCCCGATGGCCACGGCCTCCCCGTGGGTATACCGGCCGTACCCGGCCAGCGCCTCAATGGCGTGCCCCACCGTATGGCCGAGATTCAATATCGCCCGGTTTCCCTGCTCGGTTTCGTCGTTTTCCACCACCCGGGCCTTGCTGCGGCAGGATCTTTCAATGACGTGGGCCAGGGCTTCCGGCTCCAGCGCCAGCACCCTGTCGATATTGCTTTCCAGCCAGTTGAAAAACGCCGCGTCCCCGATAATGCCGTATTTGATTACCTCGGCCAGCCCGGAGCGTATCTCCCTGCCGTCCAGGGTGCGCAATGTGTCCGTGTCGGAAATAACCAGCGCGGGCTGGTAAAACGCCCCGATAATGTTCTTGCCACGGGGATGATTTACCGCCACCTTGCCCCCAACGCTGCTGTCCACCTGGGCCAGGAGGGTGGTAGGCACCTGGATGAAGGGTACCCCCCGCATGTACGTGGCGGCGACAAAGCCGGCCAGGTCGCCCACCACGCCGCCGCCCAGCGCCACCACGGGGCAGCGCCTGTCCAGCCCGGCGCTGAAAGCCCGGTCGTACAGCATTTCCGCACTGGCCAGCGTTTTGTACCGTTCCCCGTCGGGCACATCCACACGGGTGACCGTTATTCCGGCCCGGGACAGGCTCTCCGTCAACAGGTCGGCATACATTTCGCCCACCAGGGGGTTGGTTACCAGCATGGCCTTTCTCCCGACGGGCAGCCGGGCGATAAGCCGGCCGGCGCGCGCCAATAACCCCCGGTCAATGATAATGTTGTAAGCGCGGTTGCCCAGGTTAACCTTGACCTCTCTCATGACAGGTACCCACTTTGCTTTAAATATTGGACAATCTCGTTATACGCCTGGTCTAAGGACAGTTTCCCCGTATCCACCGTGAATTCCGCCAAGTCGTAAGCACCCTCCCGCTCCCGCAGCAGCTTCATAACGTTTGACCGCAAGTCGCCCCGGTTCAATAAGGGCCGGCGCCTTTTGCCCTTGGCCCGCTGGATGATGACTTCCGGATCGGCCCGCAGGCCTATGAGCACGCCGTTTTGCCTTAGCAGGGCTACATTTTCCGGGTTGAGCACCATGCCGCCGCCGGTGGCGATAACCAGCCCGGATTGCTTGGATAGCTTGCGGGCCAGCAGGTTTTCCTCCGAACGGAACCTGGTCTCCCCGTCCTGGCGAAAGATTTGTTCCACGGTCTTGCCCGTTATCTCCTCGATGGCCTGGTCGGTATCGACGAACCTGTAATGCAGGCGCCCGGCCAGCCTGCGCCCCAGCGAAGATTTGCCGGTGGCCATAAACCCTATCAACACAATGTTTTTTCTCATCATATCCCTTTCACGTATGCGCGGTAGCGGGCAACTCTTTCCTTGATCTCCCGCATGGTATCACCGCCGAATTTTTCCAGAACCGCTGCAGCCAGTTCCCACGCCGCAACGGCCTCGCCCACCACGCTGGCCGCCGGAACGGCCGTGGTATCTGATCGCTCCACCGCCGCTTCCAGCGGCTGCTTGGTGACCATGTCAACGCTGCGCAGCGGCTGGTAAAGGGTGGGAATGGGCTTCATGGCCGCGCGCAGCACCACCACCTCGCCGTTGGACATGCCGCCTTCAATGCCCCCGGCGTTGTTGGTCCGCCGGTAAAATCCCCGGCCGGGCGCGTAAAAAATTTCATCATGCACTTCCGACCCCCTGGCCGCAGCCATGGCAAAGCCCGCGCCGACTTCCACGCCCTTGACGGCCTGGATGCTCATCAGCGCCCCGGCCAGCCTGCCGTCCAGCGTCCGGTCCCGCTGCGCGTAGCTGCCCAATCCCGGGGGCAGGCCAAATACCTTGATTTCAAATACGCCGCCCAGCGTGTCCCCGGCCGCGCGGGCTCGGTCAATTTCCTCCACCATCCGTTCCGCAGCCGCGGCGTCGGCGCAGTAAACCGGAGACCGGCGCACCGCCTCGGCCAGTTCCGCGGCGGAAAGCCTCGGTTCGGCGGCTGCCACGCCGCCGATGCGCACCACGGAGCCGACCACGGTTATATCCAGTTCCTCCAACAGCCTGCGCGCCACGGCTCCCGCCGCCACCCGGGCCGCCGTTTCGCGGGCGCTGGAACGCTCCAGCACGTTGCGCAAATCCCGGTGCCCGTATTTAATGGCCCCCGCCAAATCGGCGTGGCCGGGCCTGGGCCGGGTCACCGCCCGGCTGACCATGTCGGCTTCCGGCCCCGGGTCCATGATGCGGTGCCAGTTTACCCAATCTTTGTTCTCCAGCAATAACGTCACCGGGCTGCCGGTGGTCACTCCTCCCCTGACGCCTGAAGTTATCTGCACGCGGTCCTTCTCTATTTTCATGCGCCCGCCGCGCCCGTAGCCGCCCTGGCGGCGGGCCAGCTGCTCGTCGATGTACGCGGCGGCAAGGGACAAACCCGCCGGCACGCCGTCCAGTACAGCGGTCAGCAGGGGTCCGTGCGATTCACCGGCCGTCAAGTAACGCAGCATTTTCTTTTTCCTCCCTTGCATTCCCTAGCGGGGACGCGTCTTTAACGGGCGGTATTTGGCGGTGCACCCGCGCCCGCCCGCCGGTACAGCTCCCGCCGCATCACATCCAGCGGCGCGGCCCGGCCGGTCCACTTTTCCAGGGAAAGCGCGCCCTGGTGCAGCAGCATGCTTAAACCGTTGGCGGCAGCCGCGCCGTTGCGGGACGCCAGCTCCATAAACGGCGTGTGCAGCGGGCTGTATACCAGGTCATAAGCCAGCTGCCCGGGGCCCGGCAGGCCCGGCGGTATGGGAAACTCCCCGCCCCCGCTGCCGGGCATGCCCAGCGGCGTGCAGTTGACCAAAAGCTTCGCGCGCCGGGTAAAGTCCGCCAGCCGGCCGTCCCCGCCGTCCCACGGCAAAGCATGTATTTCTTTGACCCCGGTGCTGAGCGAGACTGCCTCCGCCAGCCGCTGCGCCTTTTCCAGCCGCCGGTTTACCAGCGCCAGGCCGGGACAGCCCGCGCGAACCAAAGCTGCCGCCACCGCCCGGGCCGAACCCCCCGCGCCGTAAATAACCGCCGGGCCCCGCGCCGGGTCAAACCCGTGCTCCTGCCGCAGTGCTCTGATAAAACCCTGCCCGTCGGTATTATGGCCCAGCAGCACGCCCCCCCGGTTAACAATGGTATTCACCGCCCCGCAGGCCACGGCTTCTCCGGTCAACCGGTCCAGCAGGGGCATCACCGCCACCTTGTACGGCACGGTAACGTTTACGCCGGCAATACCCAGCGCCCTGATGCCGCCGACCGCTTCGCCCAGCCGGTCCGGGGGCGGGTTAAAGGGCACGTAGACGCCGTTCAAGCCCATGTGCCGCAGTGCTGCATTTTGCATGGCCGGTGAAAGGCTGTGCCCAACCGGGTTGCCGATTAATCCGTAAACAGTGGTATTGCCGTCGATAATCATACTTCTCCCCGTCCCGCGGAGCGGTAAACTCAACACCCCGCCCCGTTACTTCACATAATACTTTTTATCCTTGTGCGATACCCGCCGTAAGATACGTTTTAATACCAGCTTCTCCAAGCGTCTGTTGATCAGCTTGGTGGCCCAGAACTCCTTCCCCTGCATGGGCACGACCAGGATGGTAAACAACCCCAGCCTGTTGCCGCCCAGGATGTCGGTGAATATCTGGTCGCCCACCACGGCGGTGGAAGCGGTGTCGGCGTCCAGCAGCTCCATGGCCCGCAGAAAAGCCTGCCGTAATGGTTTTACCGCCCTGACCACGCAGGGTATCTGCAGCGGTTCGAGCAGGTTATTAACCCGCATATTATTATTGTTGGATACCACGCATAATTTGAAGCCCCTGTCCAGCAGGCTTTGCAGCCAGTGGATTATTTCCGGTGCAAACTGGTCCGCGTCCCGGGGTATGATGGTATTATCCAGGTCCAAAAGCAGGAACCTGATCCCGTTTTTCTGCAGTTCGTCCGGGTTTATGTCCAGTATGGACGGAACATACATGTTGGGATAAAGTTTTTGCAGCATTTCGGCCCCCTCAAACCATTAATCGTGCCCTGCTCAAATCTCCGGGGGTGTTGATGTTGAAAAACACCCTCTCCAAGTCCGGTTCCACAGCCTTCATCTCAATTTCTTCCAGGTACCGCACATGAACCTGCGGGTAAAAACCCGTTATCTTATTATACCCATGTAACAAATAGCGTTCTATGGGCGCCAGGCAGCTTTTCCCGTACAGCGCAAAAAGCGGTTCCGGGTAACCGCGGTAGCGGGGCACGACGACATCGTACCCCGGGACTTCCCGGAGAAGCAGCGCGGCCAGCCTGGCGCTAATAAAGGGCATGTCGCAAGCTACCACCAGCGCACGGGAACAGCGGGCGTGGAAAAGACCAGCATGTATGCCGCCCAGCGGGCCCCGCCCGGTCATAATATCGTTAACCGTTTTGTCGCCGTAACGGGCCAGGTCGTGCGGGCGATCCGTTACAATCAGCAGCTCATCTACCTGGGTTCGTAAAACAGCGGCTATTCTCTCTATGATTAAATGCGGCCCTACTTTAAGCAGGGCCTTGATCGCGCCCATGCGCGCGCTTTTACCGCCGGCCAGTATAATACCGGACACGCCCGGTGATTGACAATTCACGCGCTTTCCATCTCCCGTACCGTCTTGAGACACGACAATTTGCAGTACATATATTCCAATTCTACATTGCCGGCAGAATTCCCTTTTATGTATGTTTTTCCCCTAAGAAAATATATATACCGGCCCTGCGCCGGCGACACAAAATCTATTACACTATTTTCAACAGCGGTGGACAAGCTAAAGGAAGAACGTAAAAATCAATATCAGCACCGACATCAAGGAGCGCAACGATATGGTAGCCCGCACGGGCATGATGGCCGTGCCTACTGCGGCCGTGGACAACGAGTTCGCGGTGGGCTTCGACCGCGACAAACCGGAAAAACTACTGCACTGAACAGGCGGGGCCCGCGCGGAACCCCGCCAGCCGCTTTAATAATAAAAAATAAAAAACACCCGCGAAAGGGTGTTTTGCTAACGGCGCACGGCCGCCCGGCTAGATCCCTCAGCCGCCGGCAAACCCGCCGCCGGGGGAGGGCAGGTCGCACGCGCCGCCGCCGGTACGCACCGTACAACCGGTAAACAACTGTTCCACCTCTTTACCGCCGCAGCTGGGGCAGGTAACCTTGTGCCGGTCCTTGATATCCACCCGTACCGTGAATCTATGTCCGCACCCGCGGCAGCGAAAATCGTAAGTGGGCATTTGTTGAAAACCCCCTTTCCCGACGTTTTCATAAAGCAATGGCTCCGTTGGGGCAGGCAAATATGCATTCCTCGCACTCGTCGCAAAGAGCGCCGTCTACGCGGGCCGTTTTGGCCCGCACCCGTATGGCGCCCAGCGGGCACATTTGCGCGCACACGCCGCACCCAGCGCATAATTCCTTGATCACCACAGCCGCCATAAAAAACTACTCCCGTTTTTTATGGCTTTATTATAATATATTAATATTAATTAAGTCAACTATATGTTTATAGTTCACGTAAGCTCAGATCTTTTAAACAATTGAATGAAATTTAATATAAACTGCAGTTCCTTTTCGTTAAGGTTACACACCAGGTTCAGCACCGCCTGCACATTAGGGTGCATGAGCATTTCCCGTAATTCCGGGTTCATTAAGCTGAGCATCTGGTCTACGGCACCCGGCTCCATAATGAAGTAACAGGGGGAAACGCCCATCACTTCCGACAATTTCTCCAGCGTTTTCAAAGAAGGCTGTACTTTGCCGTGCTCGATTTGCCCGATTAGCCCGGCGGTTACGCCGGCCAAACTGGCCAGCTGGGCCTGCGTAAGACCGTATTCCTCCCGCAAGGCTTTCAGCTTGTAACCCAGCGAGCCTTCGTGGTTCATAATGGAAGACACCGGCACTTCCAGTCCTTCGGCTATCCTTTTCAGGGTGTTCAAGGCGGGATACACCGTACCCCTTTCAATTTCGCTTAAATACGAGAGAGATATCCCCGCACGCGAAGCCAGGTCCTGCAAGGACAGACCCTTTTCCGCCCGCAGCAGGCGAATCTTGTCCCCCAGGGAAAGCCCCGTATCGGTAACATCCCCCTTGATGAGCTGCGTTTTGGAAACGTTCAAAGCCGCAGCCAGTTTTTCAATGGTTTTGAGAGAAGGGCGCTTGGAACCGCGTTCGATTTCGCTGAGATATGACAGGGAAAGGCCGGCACGCTTGGCCAGGTCCTGCAGCGTATAACCCCTTTCTTCGCGTAAAGCCCTGATTTGTTCGCCCCTGACGATCACAATTGACACTCCCGTCACAATCTAGTACTGCTATAATCCTACTATACTATTTTTAGATAGTCAATCTAAAGGCAGATC
>CAJYBN010000125.1 GCA_913064925.1 uncultured Peptococcaceae bacterium | reverse complement strand
GGTGACTGGAGTTCAGACGTGTGCTCTTCCGATCTCTGGCTTTTCCAGCGCAAGGACACCCTGGCCCTGGGCAATATTACAGGCGCCATGGTTTTTCAAAGTTCGGTGATACCGGCCGTGGGCATCGCCCTCACCCCGTGGAAGTTAAGCGCCGTGGCGCTGCTGAGCGCAGTGCTGGCCCTTTTATCCGCGCTGGTGATTTTTCTGCTGATACATTTCCGCGGTTACCTGGACAGCAGGGTTATCGTTTGTACCGGCGGATTGTTTTACGCCGGGTATGTTTTGGCCATTCTTATCGGCGTGGTATAAATAGCGGCATTTCCCGTGATTTCATGTTGCCACGGGACAGGCATGCAGTTTATGATACAAGTATAAGTAAACTGCCAGCGTAAACAGCCGGCACTACTACCATACGGGGTGATGAAATGGCGCGAGCTTACCGTAGTGTTAAAAGCCCCTGGTTGCTTTTTTTACTTTTGCTGGCCGGCGGGCTGGCCGGCAGCGCGTTTTCCGGCGTGCTTTCGGATATGCTGCCCGTTTTAGCGTCCACCGGCAAGGTCGGGCTGCGGCCGGCCACGCTGGACCTGCAGTTTATGCAGCTAACTTTCGGATTTACCGTGGACCTTGGGCCGGTGACCGCCCTGGGCATTGTCCTTGGTTATCTTGTTTACCGCAAGCTGTAGTCCAGTTACGGAGGTAGTGTTGTGCCCAGCATTTACCTGGCTTCCTCGTCGCCGCGGCGGCGCGCGCTGCTCAAGCAAATAAACTTGCCCCACGAAGTTATAGCCGCAGAAGTGGACGAAACCCTGCCTCCGGGCATGCCCCCCGCCCAGCAGGTGGTAACGCTGTCCAGGCGCAAAGCCTTGGCGGCGGCGGCGCGTGTGCCCGCGGGCATAATTGTAGCCGCTGACACGGTGGTGGCGCTGGGTGATCGCGTGCTCGGCAAGCCTGAGGACCGGCGGGAAGCCCTGGCCATGCTGGAAATGCTGCAGGGGAAAACGCACAAGGTATACACCGGCTTGACGGTGCTGCAGGTGCCCGGCGGCCGGGCCCTTTCCCAGTACGAATGCACCGAGGTGGAAATGGCTCCTGTATCCCGCGCGGAACTGCTCAGGTACATTGGCACCGGGGAGCCGATGGACAAGGCCGGCGCTTACGGTGTGCAGGGCCTGGCTTCCGTGTTTGTCGCCGGCGTGCGGGGATGCTACTTCAACGTGGTGGGACTGCCGCTGCACAGGCTGGCTCGCATGCTGCACGAGCTGGGCGTGGATATAACGGAATACTGGAGGTAATGTCGCTTGACGCCGGCAGAGTATCGCGTTGCCATTAAGAACATGCCCGCGGAACTGCGGCCGAGGGAGAGGCTGCTCAAGGAAGGACCGCAGTTTTTGTCGGACATAGAGTTGTTGGCCATTATGCTGCGCACGGGCAGTACCGACGCCAGTGCCGTGGAATTGGCCACGGCCCTTTTGGGGTATTTCGGCGGGCTTAAGCAGCTGCTGGGTGCTTCGGTGGAAGAACTCAGCGCCTTTAAGGGGGTAGGCCCCGCCAAAGTGGCGCAGGTAAAGGCCGCCCTGGAGCTGGGGCGGCGCGTGGCCATGGCCACCGCTTGGGACAGGCCCTCCATCAAGTCGCCGGAAAACGCCGCCGCTCTGGTGATGGAGGAAATGCGCCACCTTGACCGCGAGCATTTCTGGGCACTGCTGTTGAACACAAAAAACCAGTTGCTGGCCCGGGAAACCATTTCCATCGGCACGTTGAATTCCTCGGCCATCCACCCCCGTGAACTATTTAAGGCGGCCATCAAGCGAAGCGCCGCGGGAGTAATACTGGTGCACAACCATCCCAGCGGCGACCCCACGCCCAGCCGCCAGGACATCGAGGTCACCAGGCGCCTGGTGGAGGCGGGCAACATTATCGGCATCAATGTCTTGGACCACTTGGTTATTGGGGACAATAAATTCATCAGTTTCAAGGCCGAAGGCCTGTTGTGAAATTTGCACGGAAAGAGGGGCCGGATATGCGTTTAGGAATATTTTCCAAGGATATGGGCATCGACCTGGGCACGGCCAACTCCCTGGTTTACGTGAAGGGCAAAGGTATCGTGCTCCGGGAACCTTCGGTGGTGGCTATTCAGCGGGACAACGGCCAGGTACTGGCGGTGGGTGAAGAAGCCAAGCAGATGATCGGGCGCACTCCCGGCAACATTGTGGCCATACGCCCCATGAAGGACGGGGTCATAGCCGACTTCGACGTCACCCAGAACATGATCAAATACTTTATCAACAAAGCGCTGCGCAACCGCACGTTTTTAATCAGACCCCGGGTGGTGGTTTCCGTACCTTCCGGGGTGACTGCGGTGGAAGAACGGGCGGTGCGCGAGGCTGCGCTGCAGGCAGGCGCCCGGGAAGCCTACCTCATTGAGGAACCCATGGCTGCATCCATCGGGGCCGGGCTGCCGGTGCACGAGCCCACCGGCAACATGATAGTGGACGTCGGCGGCGGTACCACCGAGGTGGCGGTTATTTCTTTGGGCGGCATAGTGACCAGCCGTTCCATTCGCATCGCCGGCGATGAAATGGACGACGCCATCATTCAGCATGTCAAGAAGACCTATAACCTCATGATCGGCGAGCGTACCGCCGAGGAAATTAAGATTGAAATTGGCACCGCCTACCCCACTGAGACGGTGGAAACCTATGAAGTGCGGGGCCGCGACCTGGTTAGCGGCCTGCCCAAGACCATCGAGATAACATCGGAGGAAATTTATAAAGCGCTGTCCGAGCCCGTAGCCAGCATCCTGGACGCCATCAAGAACACCCTGGAAATGACACCGCCGGAACTGGCTGCCGACATCATGGACCGGGGCATTGTCATGGCCGGCGGCGGCTCCTTGCTGCGGGGCCTGGACCGCCTGGTAAGCGAGCAGACGGGCATGCCCGTGCACCTGGCCGATGACCCCTTGCTGGCTGTGGCGTACGGCACGGGACGGGTGCTGGAAAACATTGATATTTTACGCAAGGTTTTAATTCAACCGAAAAAGCTGGCTTGAGCCGGTGCGGGTTGCACTGCTTGACGGTATTTTGCTGCGGGCCCGGCGGCGAGCGGCGGCCGCATTGCGCCGCTAAGCGGTTTCGGGCTTGTAGACCATATGCAGAAGGTGTGTGTCATGTGTCCAACTTATCCTTCGGCAAAAAGTTGATATTACTCGGCGTGCTGGTCATGGTCGTGCTGGCGGGCTTACATTTTTCCGCCGCCAATATCGAGCGCCTGACCCCCCTGGCCGCGGCCGTGCGGGACGTGCTGTCCCCGGTGCAGCGGCTGGTTATGGCTGCGGGGCGTGAAATAAGCGATTTTTTTTCATTCCCCATCAGGCTGGTGAAACTCTCTCAGCGCAACCGGGCCCTGGAACAGCAGCTGGGCGAACTGCGGGGCACGCTGCTGCAGTACGAGGAGATCCGCGCGGAAAACTCGCGTTTGAAAGAGCTGTTGGATTTCAAGACCAGCCTGTCTCCCCAGTTAACTACTGAGGCAGCGGCAGTTATCGGCCGCGATTACGACAACTGGTTCGGCACCATCATCATCAATAAAGGCGCTGCCGACGGCATCCGCCGTAACATGGCCGTGATCACGCCCGCGGGCCTGGTGGGCCGGGTGATCAGGGTTTCGGATGGCACGGCAGAAGTGCTGTTGATCACCGACCCGCGCAGCGGGGTGGGCAGCCTGGTGCAGGAAACGCGCGCGCCAGGCATCGTGGAAGGCGTTGTCGGGGGGCAGGGGAAGCTGCACATGATCCACATACCCGCCGACCTGGCGCCGAAAAGGGGGTATAGGGTGATCACTTCCGGGCTGGGCAGTATTTTCCCCAAGGGTATTCCCATCGGCATTGTGCTGGAAATCCGCAAAGAGGAGTCCGGCTTGTTCAAAATGGCGGTGGTAGACGCCTATGTAGATTTTAACCGGCTGGAAGAGGTCCTGGTGGTAACGTCGCCGGTTCATCCCGCCGCAGCGGAAAACGCCCGGAGGTGATGGTGTGCGCTCGCTGACCTTCCTGCTGCTGGTGCTGGCGGCGCTGGTTGTACAGTCTACGGCTTTGAATTTCATGCTCATTTACGGCATCAAACCTGACTTGGTACTGGTGCTGGTCATTTTGAACGGCTTCCTTCGGGGCACCCGGGAGGGGGCTTTTTTGGGTTTTGCCGGCGGTATTTTGCAGGACTTGGTGGGCGGCGGTTATTTCGGCATGCATGCTCTGACCAATATGGCCGCAGGGTACCTGGCGGGGTTGGGCGAAGGCAGGCTTTACCGGGACAACCGGGTTATTGCCGCGGGGCTGACCTGGATATGCACCCTGCTGGCGCAGCTGATCTTTTACCTCTTGCTTGTGCTGGTGCGGGTCCACGTACCCCTGTTTATCGCGCTGGTGCATATCATTGTGCCCGTTTCCTTTTACAACGCGCTGGTGGTGCTGGTAATTTACGGTTTTTATTACCGTTCCCACCGGCGCGGCCTCCTCAGCGGCGGTGAGTTTTAGTATTAACGAGAAGGGACAGTGGACATGCAACGCAAGCTGGTGGAATACAAAATCAAATTCGTCCTGGGCGCCGTTTTTCTGGTATTGCTGGTACTGGCGGCCAAGCTGTCCTTTTTGCAGCTGGTACAGACCGAGGAATACCGCACTCTGGCCCGCAACAACTACATCCGCATCGTGCCCGTCTTTGCCCCCAGGGGTGAAATTTTTGACCGCACCGGCCGGAAAATCGTCACCAACCGCCCCATTTACACCGTTTCCATCAACGACATGAGCTTGCGGGGCACCACGTACCGCATTTACCTGGACCGGGTGGGCGCCGACACGGTGCGCATGGCCGGCCTGCTGTCCGGCGTGCTGGTGGAGGACGAGTACTACCTGCCGGCAGGAACCCGGGAATTACCGGCAGAAGAAAGGGAAGCCAAAAGGAAGTCCATTGAGGAAAGGATCAAGGAAAAAATCCGGGACAACAAGACCCGGCTGGAAAATGGCACTCCGGTGGAGATAGCCCGGGCGTACGAGCCGGCCACGGCGGCGGCCATTGTTGAGCTGAACCTGGCTGCTTACGGCGTCAGGGTGAAGAAAGACGTTGATCTGCTGGGCAAATTAATTGCTATGCTGTTCCGGGAAGGCGTTTTTAAGGAAAAAACCATTTATGAAGTGGAAGCCCGGGTGCGGGAGGATATCCGTACCAAGAGGCCGTACGAGCCGGTAGTGGTGGCCGAGGACATCCCCCTGGACGTGGTGGTGAAGCTCAGGGAAAGGCAAATGGAGCTGCCCGGGGTGCTGGTGGATGTCCAGCCGGTGCGGGCCTACCCGTACCGGGACCTGCTTACCCACGTGCTGGGTTACGTGCAAAACATCAAGCCCGAGCAATACAAGGAGCATAAGGATGAGGGCTACCTGATGACCGACCTGTACGGCCAGAACGGCTTGGAGTTGGTATACGAAAAATACCTGCGGGGCGAGCACGGGGCCAGGCAGGTGGAAGTGGACACCTACAGCAGGCCCGTGCGCTACCTGGGCATGAAGCAGCCTGTACCCGGCAACGATATAATCCTCACCGTGGACCTGGAGCTGCAGATGGCCACGGAGCGGGCGCTGGCGGACGGCATCAACCGGGCCAGGCGGGCCGGTTATGATTTGTGCCGCGCCGGCTCGGCGGTGGTTATGGACGTCAACACCGGGGCAATACTGGCCATGGCCAGCTACCCTTCTTACAACCCAGGGCTGTTTACCGGCGGTATGACCATCAAAAAGTGGAATGAACTGCAAAAATCGGGCGCGCTGGTTAACCGCGCCCTGGCCTTGTACCCGCCCGGCTCCACCTTCAAGATGGTTACTGCGGCGGCCATTTTGGAAAAAAATGTGGTAGATCCGGAATACGAAATGCCCGACCCGGGCTACTACATGCTGGGTAGCAAGCGTTTCAGCGACTGGAAGCCGGGCGGGCACGGCAAGGTGGACCTGCGCAAGGCCCTGCAGGTATCGTGCGACACCTACTTCTGGCAGTTCGGGCGCCAGGTGGGGGCGGAGGCCATCGCTCATTACGCCCGGCAGTTCGGCTTGGGCAGTAAAACCGGCATTGCCCTGCCGGGGGAGGCCGCCGGCCTGGTGCCCACGCCCAGTCATAAATACGAAATGGTAAAAAATTACTTGATTAAATATAACGACGATTTCGCCCGCGTGCGCCAGCTTAATAAAAGCATAGAACAGCTGGAAGGCGAGCTGCAGCAGGCCGAAAGCAAAGAAAAGATCAAGCAGCTGGAGGCGCGCAAGAAGGAACTGGAGCAGGCGCGCGACCGGGAGCTGGAAAAGCAGCTGCAAAAATACACATGGGAATTAAACTGGCAGGCTTACGACACCTTGAACATGGCCATCGGGCAAGGGGATAACTGGTATTCGCCCCTGCAGCTGGTGACGTACGTGGCCGCCATTGCCAACGGGGGCGTTGTGTATAAGCCTTACCTGGTGCAAAAGATCGTGTCGCCGCACGGCGAGGTTATTAAGGAAACGGCTCCCACTATCAGGCACCGGGTGGACATCGATCCCGCCAACCTGCAAATAATCAGAGAGGGGATGCACATGGTGACACTGCCTCCCTACGGCACGGCAGCGGGGGTGTTCGCGGGTTTCCAACACTCCGCGGCGGCTAAGACAGGGACGGCTGAAGTTTATGACGCCTCCGGCAAAAAAAAGGGCAACCACGCTTTGTTTGTAGCTTTTGCGCCTTTTGAAAAACCCGAAGTGGCTGTGGCCGTGGTGCTGGAGTTCGGCTATTCCGGCAGCGGTTACGCCGGCCCTGTGGCCAGGCAAATACTGGATGCGTATTTTGCCGGCCCGGAGGAAGGAGCCTTCGCCGCCGGGCAAATACCGTCGGAGGAACCTCTGTCACTGCACGGGGAAAAAGAGGAACAGGAACCCGCCATGCCCGGTATTACCTGGCCGGGCTGGCGGTACCATCCCGGCGAGGTTACGCTGGACGAGCACCTGCGCCGGCACGAGTAAGCAGCAGATGCTTTTTTTCATCGAACGAACCACGCACGGAGTGCCGGGTAAACTTTTGTGTGCAGAAAGGGCGAAACCGGCCCCTTTTTCAGCATTCTGAGCGTGTTTTTTTCTAATGTTAGAAGGATTTGGTTACGCACCGTAGAAGTATAAAACTGTTACCTGATATGGGGGAGGAGTGAACGTGGCTCCAGACCTGACTGGCGGAAATTTGGTGCATTTCCCCGGCAAAGGGGGGAAATCCGGAGAAATAATGGAAGAAGACACCATTTTGATTCAGCGCACCCTGCGTTCCGGCCAGTCTATACACTATGACGGGAATGTGGTTATTGTGGGTGACGTCAACCCCGGTGCGGAAGTGGTGGCGACCGGCAACGTGGTGGTAATGGGATATTTGCGCGGGGTGGTGCACGCGGGAGCCGGCGGCAACGAAGACGCCGCCGTATACGCCTTTCGCCTGCAGCCCACGCAGCTGCGTATAGCCAATTATATCACTCGCGCTCCGGACGGTGAGGATGCCAATTCCACCGTTCCGGAAGTGGCCAGAATCAGGGACGGTATGGTTATCATCGAAGCCTTTCCACCGGGCCCGTAACGCCAAGATGTAAAAGCACAAAAGGGAGGAAATTAAACTAATGGGAGAAGTAATTGTCATTACTTCAGGCAAGGGAGGGGTGGGCAAAACCACCACCACCGCCAACGTAGGTGCCGGTTTGGCATCGATGGGCAGCCGGGTTTGTTTGGTGGACGCGGATATCGGCCTGCGCAACCTGGATGTGGTTATGGGCTTGGAGAACCGTATAGTTTATGACCTTGTTGACGTTACCAGCGGCAACTGTTCCTACCGGAAAGCATTGATCAAAGACAAGCGTTTTGAAAACTTGTTTTTGTTACCCGCCGCCCAGACCAAGGATAAAACTGCGGTGAACCCCGATCAGATGCGCGCCCTGTGCGAGGAATTAAAACAGGAATTCGATTACGTGATTATAGATTGTCCTGCGGGCATCGAACAGGGTTTTCGCAACGCCATTGCGGGCGCCGACCAAGCGGTGGTGGTTACTACACCGGAAGTTTCGGCGGTGCGCGACGCTGACCGGATTATCGGCCTGCTGGAAAAGGAAGACTTGCGCGAACCCAAGTTGAT
>CAJYBN010000124.1 GCA_913064925.1 uncultured Peptococcaceae bacterium | reverse complement strand
CTTTATTTGCAAGGGCTAAGGGATGTTTTTTCTCAAACGTTTAGTAAAGTCGCGCCAGGCCCCAGAAGGTGCTCTGTCGCCCCAGAGCCTGCATCAACGCGTCCCGGGAACGGGCCAGCATCTCATCCAAAGTTAAAGTTACACCTCCTTGTTTATATCGTTTAATACGATTTAAACAAATTATATCATATCTGCTGTTTGTGGTAAAACAAAAAGGTTATTGGGCCGGACGCTCACGGTGGTTGGGGGAGAACTGCACTTTCCATGAGGGGTACGCAAGGCCTAACCATGTTTATAATGTGTGCAGTTTTTGCCGCCCCGGCCTTCGCGCTTTTGCATAAAACCAGACTATAAGTATACAGTATTCTTGCCGGGCCGGTGTTGTATTTATTTTCTACTATTATATAATTAAGTTGCTGATAAAGATTTTAGGAGCAACGGCGTTCCTTCAATTCCAGTGCAGGCAGGAATTTGGGAGCGCTTTATATTTTTAAGGGGTGATGAGCATGGCTATACCTTACAGCACTGCTTCTCCCAAGGTTATTCCCATAACGTCGAACAAAAGGTTTAAGATGCATGGTAGCAAGGATTTTACCGTGGTGCAGAACGACTTTCCCATTGTGAATCAGGCTGTATGCGCCAATTGCAGCTACGGCGCAAGCCCGGATAATAAATGGTACCCGGTTATGCAATCAACCCGCTGTCCAATGTGCGGCAGTCAAAAGAAAAGGTAACGAAGAGCCGGTTACGCCCCGGGCGGGCGTAAATTTTTGTTTATGCCGGAAACGGCATTTTATTTTGTCCCAATTTTTAGAGTATTAGAAAATTTTAGTTGAAAAAAACTGTATTATTTTGATTAACCTGAATATGTTTTGGTCAAAGGAATTTGCAGGATAAGCGGGAATTAAATATCAACGGCAAAGCAGGTGAATAACAATAGGGCGGGGAGATAAGCAATGATGGACATTGTGGCGGTCATTGCCGAAAACAAGATCCGCGAGGCCATGGAAAAAGGAGCCTTTAAAAACCTGCCGGGCAAGGGAAAACCCCTGAAAATAGACGACCTGTCCGGTGTTCCCGAGGAGCTGCGCGCTTCCTACCTGATACTGAAAAACGCCGGCGTGCTGCCGCAAGAGCTGGAATTGGAAAAGGAAATTGTTTCGCTAAAGAAGTTGATTGCCTGTTGCTACGAGGAGGGCGAAGAAAAGGCTGTTTTAAAGAAAAAATTAAACGAGAAGATATTGCGGTTTAACATGTTAATGGAAAAAAGAGGTATCAATCCTGCATTGCGTTATTACAAAGAGAGGGTTTATGAGAAACTGGGCGGGTAATTACAAACGCCCGGTGCCATGAGAATGATCACTCCTTAATGCTTTATAGTTTATACTCAATTACTATAAATGGCATAAAGTCACAATAAATATTTCTTTGTAAAAACCTATTGAGGAGGATTAACCGGCGTGCCCCGGTCGGAAGCGGTGCTAGTGAAGCCGAAACGTTTCGGCGGAAAAATTGGCTATGACCTGGTTGTTACCGACGATATGGCTACTGTTCAGGATTACCTTGACGCTATGAACAGGGCCATCGCCGAGTTGCCCTTTAGCCGCGGTAGAAAAAAGGTGCGTGAATGTGCCGGGTGCGACCTCTGCTGTGCCGAAAGGGCGCCCCTAACCTGGATAGACGTATTGCGCTTGCGGAAATACTTGGGCGAGGAAGGACAATCCCTGCAGGGTTTTCTCGACCGGGCGGGCTACATTTTAGTGGACGGCCCGGCCGTGGATATAACCCTGCGCCGGGAAGACGACGGGCGCTGTATATTCCTGGACCGCCGGAGCCGGCTGTGTACCGTCTACCCGGCCCGGCCCCTGGTGTGCCAGACCTTCATTTGCTGCCCGGTTTCCAGCCGGGCGGCGGAAGTTCGGCAGTGGGTGGTCAACTGCGGGGAAGACGAGCTGGTGCGCCGGTGGCTTGAGCAGTGTGCCCGGGAAGGCCGGCAGCCCGGTTTCCACGAGGGTTACCGCCCGCGCCCCAGGTTGCGGGACTGGCAGCCCAACGCCTTTTCCGGCAGGGGAAGTTACCGCCGCGTATTGCTGCGGGAGGCATGTCCCCCGCGGGTGTGGAGGCAGGTTTACGTGCCGGCGGGATAAGCCGTCAGCCGGCAAGGAGGTGATAAGCGTGTGGGAAGACGTAGAGGCCAGGCTGGCCGAATGCGGCTACCTGGATATTTATCGGCATAGTACTGCGGACGCGCGGTTTCCCTCTTTCTTTCACAACCCGCGCGGCATACACGGTGTAGCGCACGCCAGGCGGGTGCTGCTGCTAAGCATGATTTTAGCCTGCCAACAGCGCCTGGGCAGGGCGGATACGGACATACTGGTCAAGGCTTCCCTGTACCACGACATCGGCAGAACGCACGACGGCATTTGCTTGGAACACGGGAAAAACAGTTTTGAAAAGATGATGCGGCTGGGGCTGGCGGGCGGCGGGCCGGGCGAGGAAAATGAAATACTGCGGTACGTCATGGAAAACCACTGTTTGCCCGATGACGCCGCCGCCCGAAACATCACCCGGTACAAGATAAACAACAAGCGCAGGGCCGTTAGTCTGCTGTGGCTGTTCAAGGACAGCGACGGCTTGGACAGGGTCAGGATCGGCGACCTGGACATAAAGTACCTGCGAAACCCGGCGGCCAAGCAGCTGGCCCCCCTGGCTCGCTGGTTGCTGGAAGAAATTAAGTAACCGGTGCCGCCGCTTGTGCTGGTGTGGCGTAAATCTCCACTGGCCGTGATAACGTGATAAATATTAAGAGGTGGGTGTGACTTAGGTCATAGAGACCCCCCGTTTTTTTTAATAAGCTTTATACAACAGCAAACCACAAAGCTTATTAAAAAAATTAAGGGGGAATTTGCATGTTTTGCTGCCAGTGCGAACAAACTGCCGGCGGAACCGGCTGCACCAAGGTGGGAGTGTGCGGTAAAAACGAGGACATAGCCAGTTTGCAGGACGCCCTCATTATTGGGTTGAAGGGGGTGGCGGCTTACGCTTACCACGCCAGGGAACTGGGTGCCCGCGACGAGCAGGTGGACGCTTTCATGCACAACGCCCTGTTCACCACTCTGACCAACGTCAACTTCGACCTGAACGACCACATTGCCAAAGTGCTCCAGTGCGGAGAAATGAACCTGCGCGCCATGGAACTGCTGGACAAGGCCAATGTGGGCAGGTTCGGCTCTCCGGAACCCACGCAGGTATCCACCGGTTTTAAGCCCGGCCCGGCCGTGCTGGTTACCGGCCACGACCTGCTGGACATGTACGAGCTGCTGCGGCAGGCCGAAGCCGCCGGGGTCAACGTTTACACCCACGGGGAGATGCTGCCGGCGCACGCTTACCCCGAGCTGAAGAAATTCAAGAACCTGGCCGGCCACTATGGATCGGCTTGGCAAAACCAAAAGAAAGAGTTCGATGAATTTCCCGGTGCTATCCTGGGTACCACCAATTGCGTGCTGATTCCCAAGGAGTCTTACAAGGACCGCATGTTCACCTGCGGCATCGCCAGGCTCCCGGGCGTTACCCACATAGGGAACCGCGACTTCAGCGCCGTTATTGAAAAGGCCAAGTCCTTGCCTCCGCTGCCGGCCAAAGAGGGCGGCGTGCTTACCACCGGGTTCCACCACAATTTTGTCCTGTCCATTGCCGGTAAAGTGGTGGAAGCCGTAAAGGCCGGCAAGATTCGGCACTTCTTCCTGGTGGGCGGCTGCGAGGGAGCAAAAGCCTCCCGCAAGTATTACACCGAGTTTGTGGAGAAGCTGCCCAAAGACTGCATAGTAATAACCTTGGGCTGCGGTAAGTACCGCTTCAACTACCTGGACCTGGGCGACATTGACGGCATTCCGCGCCTGCTGGATATGGGCCAGTGCAACAACGCTTACTCGGCCATCCAGGTCGCTGCGGCGCTGGCCAAGGCTTTCAACTGCGACGTCAACGACCTGCCCCTGAGCCTGGTCCTGTCCTGGTTCGAACAGAAGGCGGTGGCCATCCTCTTTACCCTGCTGCACCTGGGTATCAAGAACATCCGCATCGGCCCGTCGGTACCGGCATTCCTGACGCCCAACGTCCTGCAGGTTCTCCGGGAAAATTACAACCTCAAGCTGATTACCACCCCGGAAGAAGACATTAAGGAAATTTTGGGCTAGCCAACTAAGAAATAACCCGGCCGGGCGCCTGCACAGGCAGGCCGGCCGGGCTTATGGAAGAGCAGTCCCCGGTTAAACAGCAGGTCATTATTTCGCCCGGGGGCAGGACGTATCATAACGAGTCGGCGGCGGTGCCGCCGCGGCGCCGCCGGCGACCCGTTCACATAGGCGGGAGAGAGGTCAGGCGATGGGTTACAGGATAGAGGTCGGCGAATTTAACGCTGCTCTAAACGAGATATAGCGCGGGGGATACCGGGTTTGGGTGCTGGTCGTCCTGGCGGGCAAGGGCGCCTGTTCCGGTACGGATCTGGTTGCCTACGGGGAGATAAGCAGGCTGGAAGACGTGGTCAACGCGGCAGCGGCGCGCGGCGCGGCATATCATAAAAGAAACCTTCCCCAAGAAGTGCTAATGTATAAACATGGACCGGGAGGTTTCTTTTATGATCAACCAAACGTGGATGCTGCCGGCGGGGGCGCCGCCGGGCGGGCACCGCCTGCCGCCCCTGCCTTACCCCTACCATGCTCTGGAACCGGTGATCAGTGCTGAAACCCTGCGCATCCACCACGACCGGCACCACTTGGCCTACGTGGAAGGATTGAACAAGGCGGAACGCCCTTTTGGTTTTTTTGGGTGCCTTTTTTTCCGCCCCTAGCATGGACAGCATTTTTTATCCTGTTTCTTTATTTTTTACCCAAGGAAAAACCCTGGGATTATATTTATGTGGCTGCAGCGGTTTCCGTGCCGGTCACGCCTGCTGGCAATGCGGTGCAGCCAGAATTCGCCGGTTGACCCGCGCGGGCAGGACCGCATAAAACGGCGGGTAACTGAGAAAAATATTTTATGGTGTGTGGAAATGAGTTTGCGGGTTGCTTTTTTTACCGACAGTTACCTGCCCTATAACAGCGGCGTGGTTCATTCCATAGAAATATTGCGCAGGGGAATAACCTCCCTGGGACACAGAGTTTTTGTTTTTGCCCCCAGGTATCCCAACTGCAGCGGAGCGGAAGGCGACTACTTTCGTTTCGCTGCCGTTCCCTCCCCCACCAACAGGGATTATTACCTGGCCCTGCCCTTTTTACGGCAGCTTAAAGAAATCGTGCGGCAAATCCGGCCCCACGTCATTCACACGCATCACCCTTTCAGCATGGGTTGGATGGGGTTGCGCTGCGCCAAAACGCTGGACATTCCCCTGGTTTACACCTGCCATACCCTGTACGAATATTACAGCCACTACCTTCCCATACCCCGGCCGTTGGCTACCAGGATCATCCGCAAGGTTTACGTAAATTACGGAAACAAGTGCGACGTCATTATCACGCCGTCCGGGGTGACTAGGGATTACTTGCGGCAGCTGGATGTTACGGTACCCATTGAAGTGATACCAACCGGAGTATCAGAGGAAGATTTTGCTGCGCTGCAAAAAGGTTGGCTGCGTAAGCGTTACAACATAAAACCGGGGGAAAAGGTGCTGCTTTGCGTGGGACGACTGGGTAAGGAAAAAAACATTCAGCTGGTGCTGGAGTGTTTTGCCTTGGTTAGCCGCATTGTCCCGGAAGTCAGGCTGGTACTGGTCGGCAAGGGCCCCCTGGAGAAGGAGTTGGCCAGGCTGGCCGGCGAGCTTGGGGTGGGGGAAAAAGTGTTTTTTACGGGACTGCTGCCCCAGCGGGACGTGATCAAATGCTACCAGGACGCAGATGTTTTTGTTTTTGCCTCGGTTTCCGAGACGCAAGGGCTGGTGATTACGGAAGCTAAGTCGGCCGGGTTGCCGGTAGTAGCGGTTAAGGCCAACGGGGTTTCGGAAATGGTGCAGGACGGTGGGGATGGTTTCTTGACTGGGCCGTTGCCGGATCAAATGGCGAAAAAAATAATACTTCTCTTGCAAAACGAGGAATTGCGGCGCAAAATGGCCCGCAATGCCCGGTCTAACGCCGCCAAACTATCCGCCGGCGGTTTTGCCGCCGCGGTAATGCAAGTATACCTGTCGGTGCTGCAGGCAGGTCGACCGGCGGGCGACCGGGTATTTCGCTAAGACAAAAGAAAGAGTAAATAACGGCCGGCCAAATCGACGGGGTGCCTCTCTCAGGAGGACCCCGTTATTATTGGCGGGCCCGGGCGGGTTCTTTTACCATGGTCAGGTAAACCGCCAGCCCGACCAGGGCCATGGCCGCCGAGGCCAGGTACATACCGTCGTAGCCGATGTAGCGGGCCAGAATGCCCAGCAGTACGGAACCCGAGCCTATACCTAGGTCGAAGGAAGCGGTAAAGGTGCCCTGGGCTGCGCCGCGCCGGTTGGGCGCGCACTGGGCCACGGCCAGCGCCTGCAGCGCCGGGTGAATGGCGCCGAACCCTATGCCGCTTACCACCGCGGCTGCCAGGAAGGTGGCCAGGCCGCCGGCCTGGCTCAGGATTACTGTGCCTGCGCCGGTCAGCAGAAACCCGGGTATGATGACCACCCGGTGCCCGTGGCGGTCGAAAATGGCTCCCATGGTGGGGCGCGTCACAATGAGCGTTACGGCATAAACAGTAAAGTAAATGCCAGCGTTAGTGACCCCTATTTGCGCGCCGTACAACGCTATGAAGGTGGCTACACCTCCGTAGACAAAAGTGACAAAAAAAATTAGCAGCGAAGCCATGAAGGCGGTGGGTTCCCACAGGGACGGGGCCGGCCCGCCTTGTTTAATGTCTACGCTGGGCAGCCGGATGATTGCGATCAATAAAATGGCCAGCAGGGCTAGGGCGGCGGAGCTCCAGAACATGGCGGGGAAACCGAAACTGCCCACCAAGAAAAAACCGGTGGCGGGCCCGACCGCCATGCCCAAGTTGGTACCCAGGCCGAAGAAACCCATGCCTTCCCCCCGCCGCGGCGGGGGAATCAGGTCGGTGGCTGCCGTGGCCGCCGACGTGGTGACCACACCCCAGCCGGCGCCGTGAATAACGCGCAGCGCCAGCAGCAGCGGTATGGTTGCTGCCCAGTTATAGCCCATAACCGCCAGCAGGAAGACGACGGCGCCCGCCAGCCAGATCCAGCGCCGCCCGTAGCGGTCCAGGCCGCGCCCGGCCCAGGGGCGCAGCAGGACGGCGGACACCGTGAAGAAGCCGGCAACCAGCCCGACAATAATTTCGTTTCCGCCCAATTTGTCGACGTAAACGGGAATGGTGGGCATGAGCATCTGAAAGCTGATGAAAATAACCAGGTTGTAGATGCATATCAATGTAAAATCCCGGGTCCAAAGGGGAGGCCGGTTTTTCCGCGCGTCCCTTGGCGGGCCTGGTGCATTTGCTTTTTTTTCTTTCACCGGTTAACACCTCTGCAAATTATTATAAACCGTGTTCAATAAAAACTGTAGTTGTTTTGTTTTTCGATCCCAGCCCGCACAGCATTTTACCAAGTACTTTTTGTACCGCCAAAATATCCGACTGCCGGCAATGTAGGCATCACGGAGGTTTGATTCTATTAATAGTTCTCCCTTGGGAATCCTGTCAAGGGGAAGTCGGTTGATAGCAGCCTGGACTCTTTGGATGCCGTTCACATTAAGCAACATCCCTTCAAAAAAACAGTTATTAAAAACTTAGTGCACTGATAAACATATTTTGAAAATCGCTGCGCGAAGATAAATCAACATGCTTAACTGCTTTCGCTATTTGTTCCGCTTCCTCCCGTAATTTTTTTGATAACAATGCCATCTGCGCTCCCACACCAGCGGCGTTTCCCACCGGTTCCACCTTTTCCATGGGAACCGGCGGCAAAAGTCCTATGGTTAAAGCACTTTTTTTATTGATATAGTTGCCGAAAGCGCCTGCCAGCAAAATTTTCCCCAAATCATGCAGAGCAATTCCTTGTTCCGCCATTAAAACCCGAATGCCGGCATTTATGGCTCCCTTGGCCAGTTGCAGTTCCCGCACGTCTTTCTGGGTCAGCAGAACCGGGCCATCGATGGTTGTTTGTCCTTCAAAAGCCAATATGAAATAATTCCCGTTGTTGCCCCTTCCCAGGCGTTCCTGCAGCCGTGCCGGCAAGTGCCCAGCCTTTTCAG
>CAJYBN010000123.1 GCA_913064925.1 uncultured Peptococcaceae bacterium | reverse complement strand
AGCCCGGGATAATTGATGAAAGCGACGCCGCCCGCGCCGCAGCATCCCTGGGGATCCCGCATTTCCACCAGCTCGGCTTCAGGAATCAGCGCTACCAGCTTTCGCGGCGCATCTGACAACCCCTGACTCCAGGCCCGGTGGCAGGGAACATGGTAAGTTATTCTGGTCGACTGCGGTCGGGGAGTTTTTTTCAGCCCCAACCCGGCAAGGTATTCCGTCACCTCAAATACTTTACCCGCCATAACCGATACCTGTGAGCGGTAGGGATCGTCCGGCGGCAGCACCTTGACTGCTTTAACCTTGAGCATGTACCCGCAGGTAGTGCAATCAGTGATTACCGCGTCCACGTCCAGAGAGGCGAATATTTCGGCGTTGCCGCGAATGGCCTCGAGTGCGGCCTGCTGGTCCCCGTGGACTAGGGCCGGCATGCCGCAGCAGTTTTGGTTTGGCGGAATCACTACTTCAAACCCGTTCTCAACCAGTACCTTGACCACGGCCTCACCGGTGTCCGGGTAAAGGAAGTTAGTTCCGCACCCGATGAAATAAGCCACGCGGCCCTTTGCCGCACCGGAAGGACTTACGGTACCGGAAACCCGCTGCTCAAAGGGCGGGCTGGCGAGGGGTGGAATCGGCCCTGGAAATAAGTTGAATTTTTTCAATAGCGAAACCGCGCGGGAGGCCAGCGTGCCCACCGACCGCTGGTTAAGCACTTGCCGGAAAACAAATTTTTCAACCAGCCCAAGGCCGAATTTATTGAACAGCTCGTGCCTGGCAGCGATGATGATATCATCTACGGGGATGCCGCTGGGGCAGCCCTGCATGCAGTTGGTGCAGAGCAAGCAGCGGTTGATCAGTTCCCTGGCCCTGTCGCTCAGCGGGATCGTTTTTTCCACCATGACCGCGTTGATCAGGTTGATCCGCCCCCTGGCTACGCTGGACTCAATCATGTCCTCGTTGTAGACGGGGCAGGTGGCCAGGCAGAAGTTGCATTGCAGGCAACGGTTTATTTCTTTTACATAGTCTTCTATTTTATACACCAGCATCACCACCGCTTCCCGGCAAGATTTTTCCGGGGTTCATAATGCCGTTGGGGTCAAAGGCCTTTTTAATCCGGCGCATCAGCGCCACGCCCTCCGGCCCGAACTCCCATTCCAGAAAAGGCGCCTTCAAAGTGCCGATGCCGTGTTCACCGGAAAGGGTGCCCGACAGTTTCAGAGCTTCCCGAGCGATTTCTGCCATGGCCCGGTTCACCCGTTCCATTAATTCCGGGTTTCGCTTGTCGGCCATAATTCCCGGGTGCAGGTTACCGTCCCCTACGTGCCCCGAGACCCCTATAATCACCTGGTTGCGCTGCGCGATCAAGCCGATGGCCCGGACCATGGCGGGTACCTGGGTCCTTGGAACGGTGGCGTCTTCAATCAACACGTTGGGCGCCATATGGGCCACCGCCGGGAAAAGAACTCTCCTGGCCAGCCAGATCCTTTCCGCCTCGGTTTCGGTTTGGGCAATCCTGACCTCCCGGACCCCGTGTTGCCGGCAGATCCTGGCGATTAATTCGCAGTCCTCCTCCACCTTTGCGGGATGACCGTCCACTTCGATCAGCAGAAATGCTTCAACATCCCGGGGAAGCCCTAGGGGGATGTAATTTTCAATGCAATTGACCGAACTCTGGCTCAACATTTCCAGGCAGGAGGGATTGGCTCCTTCCGCGATAATAGCCGAAACGGCCTCGGCAGCCGGGTCCAGTTCGGGAAAAACGGCAACCATGGTGCGCTGGCAGAGAGGCAGGGTGATCAATTTAACCATCACTTTGGTAATCACGCCCAGGGTGCCCTCGGAACCCGTAAACATCCTGGCCAGGTCGTAACCCGAGGACATTTTCACGGACTTTCCCCCGTAATTGATGATAGAACCGTCCGGTAAAACTGCTTCAACACCGAGGACATAGTCCTTGGTGGTGCCGTACTTAACCCCCCTGGGCCCTCCCGCCCGGGTGGCCACGTTACCCCCCATGGTGCAAATGGACATGCTCTGGGGGTCCGGTGGGTAAAAAAGCCCCATGGATTCCACGGTTTCCTGGAATTTTTGCGTGACGACCCCGCACTCGACAATGGCCGTGAGATTTTTCTTATCAACCTCAATAATACTGTTCATCCGTTTCAGGTCCAGGACTATGCTGCCCGGGGATGGGGTGGCGCCGCCGGCCAGGCCGCTGCCGGCCCCCCTGGGAACCACCGGGACCTGGTGTTTATTGGCGTAACGCAACACGGCGGCTACTTCCGCAGTACTTTCGGGTATAACTACGGCGGCGGGAATTACCTGCCTGTGGGTGGCGTCATTGGCGTAGGCCAGCAGGTCCTCAACGTCTCCCAGGACCCTGCTCCGGTCCACCAGTGATCTTAAATCCTTCAGCAAGCCGGATGATATAGTAACACCTCCTATCATTTAGATATTTTTAAGCACTACATAACCGCTAATCCACAAAACGTTGCACTTCTACCCCAGCCCGAAAACTGATCAACGACTATAGGCAATTTTTTATTTATAAGATAACAGATAACCGTTTAATTAGCTCGGGTGTGTTAATGCCCGCCGGGCAGACCTCCCGGCATTTGCCGCAGGATTGGCACCAATCCAGCCCCGCCTCCCGGGCGGCGGTGATTCCATCGGTAAAGGCCGCGAATGCTGCACCCCGGCCGCCGGGGTAATGATGCCCGTAAGCGGGGCCCCTGGCCTTGAACACCGGGCATACCTCCAGGCAGGCGCCGCAGTTGTTGCAGTATAACAATTCCTCGAAGCCGCTTTCCAGGCACCGCCTCCTGCCGTTGTCCAGCAGGATCACGATCACTCTTTTGGGGCCGTGCATGCCGAAGACCTGCTTGCCCTGGATATCGCCGGTGGAACTGGGGCCGGTGATAATGGAAAGATAATTCCCGATATCCTGCCCGGTGCCGTATACTGCCGCCGTACGGCATACCGTCATGGCGTCTTCCTGGTCCGGCACGATCTTTTCAATGCCTACCACGGCGATGTGCGTGTGGGGCAGGTTGGAAACGGCCCGGGCGTTCCCCTCGTCCTCCATGATGACCAGCGAGCCGTTTTCCGCCACCACGGCGTTGGCCCCGGTCAGCCCGTACGCCGCGCTGACAAGGTAACGGCGCAGGTGCTCCCTGACGCCCGCCAGGGCCCGGTGCAAGTCGCCGGCCACGCCAAGCTTGGACTTCAGAACATTAAGAATTTCTGTTTCACTTATATGCCACGCCGGCAGGACCGGGTGGGCCGGCCTTTCACCCGCAAGCTGCACGACGAAATCTCCCAGGGCGGTTTCCACCACCTTTACTCCTTTGGCCTCGAGGGCGGGTACCACTCCTATTTCCCCCAGCGCCAGGGACCGTGATTTGACCACCATGGGCGCGTCCACCAGGTTTAAAATCAACTCCCGGGCCTCGGCGGCGTCGGCGGCCAGGTGCACCTGGCACTTTTTGGCCCGGAGGGTTTGTATCGCTTTTTCCACCAGCGCGTCCATTTGCCGCAGCGCATCCCGCCTGACCTTCAAATATTGCTCCCCCAGCCCGGGGTAACGGGCCAGCTTCTGCCGGCGCCGGGCCGAAATTTCTTCAACCACGCCGGGCGGCGCGAAAGTTTTACCCATGTTGCCCGCCCCCTCCCGTCAGAAGTTCCGAAATGTGCATTACTACAGGCCGTTGGCCTGCTGAACCCAACAGGTCCATCAGCTGCACCATGCACCCGGGGCAGGAAGTAACCACTACTTCGGCGCCGGATTTCTGGATGGGCTGAATTTTATGAGCGCCGATGGTTTTGGACAACTGGTAAAAGTCCAGGTTAAAGGTGCCGCCGAAGCCGCAGCAGTTGTCCTCCAGCTGAGAGGGTACGAATTGCAATCCCGGCATCGACTGCAACAAATCTCTGCCCTGGGTCATGCCGTGGGCGGTCAGGTGGCAGGGCTGGTGATAGGTCACCCTGCGCTGCGCTTTATCTGCGGCGGGTTGGAAACCAATTTCCACCAGGTACTGGGCCAGTTCCTTCACTTTTCCGGCAAATTCCCGGGCGATGCCCGCCCACCGGGGATCGCCGGCCAGGAGTTCCGGGTAACCGGTCAGGCTGCTGTAGCAGGTGGCGCAATCGGTAACTATAACTTCAACTCCCGTACTGGCAAAGACCTTTAAATTGGCAATGGCATTGCGCACGGCACCGTCCCTGTCACCGTTGACCAGGGAGGGGTAGCCGCAGCATTTTTGGCCCGGCGGCACAATTACCTGAACGTCGCTTTGCTGTAAAACCCTGAGGGTGGCATTGGCCACCCGGGGGAAGACTATATTATTCAGGCAGCCCGCAAAGTAAGCAATCTTTTGCTCTCCCTTGCCCGATTGACGGGGCGCCCCGCTTAAAAAGCTTTTTTTGCTGAGTTCGGGCAAGCGCCTGCCCTTCTCTATGCCGAATAGGGAATAGCGGGGATACCAGCCTCCTTTGCCGTCCCTGTTGCAAACCAGGCTGCCCACGACCGGAGCAAGCTTCTGGATGGCCGAACTGTTGTTCAACAACTGCATGAGCAGCATTTTTCTTCCCCAGTCCATGCCCTGTTCAGCCACCGCCCGCTCCCGCAAACGCTGGATCATCCCGGGCGTGTTGATATGGACGGGGCATGCGGCGACGCATTTCCGGCAGTTCAGGCACAGGGTTAGGCCCGCCTCTAGGGCTTTTTCCAAGCTGTTGTTAAACGCCGTGCGAATGACCCCGATACCGCCGAAGTACTTGTAGCCGTATCTTTCTCCCAGCTCTCCGTATACGGGGCAGCGGCCCAGGCAGGAACCGCAGTTGATGCAGTATAAGGATTCGGCAAAACCTTCCTTGATGGCCTCCCAACGCCCCTCTTCCAGCAGTACGATGTGTACCTCGCCGGGTCCCTGCAGGCCGTGAACAACCTTGCCCTCTACCGCATGGGTGCGGCTGGGGCCGCTGATTACCGACACGTAGGTGGCGAAGTCCAGGCCCATCCCGTACAGCCCGGCGACCCGGGCCACTTTGATACCGTCTTCGAGGGTAGGGACGATTTTTTCAATTCCGGCGACAATGATGTGCACGGGAGGCAAATTGGTCACATTGCGGATATTCCCTTCGTTTTCCATCACCACTACCGAACCCGTGTCCGCGCATATGGCGTTGGCCCCGCTGAGGCCGACCTTCGCTTCAAAAAACCTTTGACGTAGGGTTTCCCGGGCCACCTTGACAATTTCCTCCGGTACCGGGGGCACCGGTTGCCCCGTTTCCGCAGCAAACAGTTCTGCTACCTTTTGCACCGGCACATGCAGCGCCGGGCCGATGGGATGACTGGCCGGGATACTGCCCATCTGGCAGATTCTGTCCCCCAGGTCGGTTTCCACCACCGTTACACCGGCGGCCTCCAGCGCGTCAACCAGCCCGATTTCCTTAACGGCGTTGCTCTTTGACTTGACCACGCTCCCGCCTTGAACCAGCTTGAGAATATAATCAACGGCTTCTCCGGCGGTGCGGGCCCTGAACACGATAAAGCCGTTTTCCTGCAGCCTGGCGACGGATTGGTCCACCAGTTCCGCCAGGTGCCCGATGGCATACTCTTTTCTGGGCCGCAATTCGGCCCGGTCAAACTTCTGGATCATCTCCTGGATGATGGGACCCTGCACGCGGGTAACCATCTGCCGCACAGAGGCTGAAACCTTGTCTTCAAGCCCTTCGGCTATTTTTTGTTTCAACCGCTTAGAATAGGTCATGCCCCGGCCTTTACCTCCTTTCAGTAAAGGCCGGTTTTACCGGCACTGCCCGCCCGAGCTTTGATAATCGGCTATGGCTTTTAACCCCGCCCGGAAAGCCGTAAGGTTTAATTCCAGCAATTCCCCGCTGAAAAGCCCGGCAATAACCTCCTCGTAGGTTTCCGGGGGGATGGGCAGCACGCCGGTTCCGGCGAAGGCCCCGGTCATCACCATGTTGGTGCCCACCGGCACGCCGGCGGCCACGGCCAGTTCCGTGGCTTCCAGCGCCACCAGGTAGCGGGAGTTGGCCGCAATTGCTTCTTTGATTTTTTCGGTTTCGGGATAAGTGTCTTCACCCACCAGGACGCTCAATGGATAGTTGGCACGAAGGTTCATAATTACCCCGGTGTCTTTGCCCCCGTAAGGGATCAGCGTCCGCAACGTTTCCAGCGGCTCAAAGCCGATAATCATGGTGGCTTTGCCTTTGGGAATCAGCGGCCCGTAGGCCTCTTCCCGGGAAATCCTGATATGGCTCATCACCGACCCGCCCCGCTGGGAAGCGCCGAAGGTTTCTCCTACGGATACAAAATAGCCGCTGTCCACCGCGGCTGTGGCAATGATCTGGGAGGCCAGAACGTTGCCCTGCCCGCCGACGCCCGTAACGATGATATTGTGAACACTCAGCTCAGCCAATTTGCTCCCCTCCTTCCACCTTGATTGCCCCGCGGGGACAGAGACTCACGCACACCTGGCACCGGTTGCAGACGACCTCGTCAATCATTGCCTTGTTGTTTTTTGCATCCCAGATGTTGGCCGGGCAGGAAAAGGTTTGATTGCAAAACCGGTTGCAGCCGCAGCTGTCGCCGATGCACAATTCCTGGTCCACGTAAACCCTGGGCTTTTTGGCCCCCTTGGCTGCCAACAGGGCGCAGGCGCGGCGCAATACCAGCACCTTGGTGCCTTTGCTTTGCAGTAAATTGAAAACCAGCTCCGTTGTTCCTTCCACATCGTATGGGTCATGCACCGATACGGGGATGCCCAGCCCTTCCACTACAGACTCCACGGGCATTCGAACCACTTCCTCGCCCATGGCGTTTTTGCCTATGCCGGGATGGGGCTGGTGGCCGGTCATGGCCGTGGTTTCGTTATCCAGCACGATCAGCAGGAAATTTGATTTGTTGTAACGGGCGTTGACCAGGGCGGGGATGGCCGCGTGGTAAAAGGTGGAATCCCCCACTATGGCCACCACGGGTTGTTTAAAGCCGTATTCTACCAGCTTGCCCAGCCCGCAGGCCATGCCCACGCCCGAGCCCATGGCGTGGACGGTTTGCAGCAGGTTGAAACCCGTACGGCCCAGCCCCATGGTGTAGCAGCCGATATCTCCCAGCACGACGCCGTTGCGCCCGTCCAGGGCTAAAGCCGATTTAACCGCCCAGAAGGAGGCCCGGTGGGGACAACCGGCGCAGAAAGCCAGGTCACGCTGGGGCACCTTGGGAATCAATTTTTTCACGGACTCGTCGCAACCCGGGGGCGGGCTGTAGTTGACCCCGCAAATGGAGGCCAGGGCCTTGGTGACAATTTCCGGGTTCATTTCCCCGATGCCCGGGCCGGAGGACCCTGCCACGTGCCCGGATTTTTGACCGTAAAACCGCAGGGGATAGAGGTCCATAATGTGCTGGGCTGCCAGGTGCATTACGTTTTCTTCGATGAAGGGCTCAACTTCTTCAATAATAATCACTTTCTCGGCCGCTTTCAGGTAGCCCAGCAGGGTTTTTTCCGGCAGGGGCCAGCTGATGCCCAGTTTAAAGATGCCCACTTCCCCTTCGAGGCCCAGTTCTTTGACTGCTTCCCTGGCGTACATAAAACTTGCCCCCGCCGTGATTACCAGGGTTTTGGCGTTTTCGGGCCCCACGTAACGGTTAAAGGACCACCCGTCGGCCATCTGCCGCACCTGGTTCAATTTGACTTCCTGCAGGGCGTGTTGGAAAATCACTGTGATAAATCTTTCGTTTTTGCCGATTGCCGGCTCCCTGTTTCCCCCGGCTATTTCCCCGACGGTAACATTGCCGCTGGCGTGGCAAACCCGGGTCACGCAGCGCAGTGCCACCGGGAGCTTGATTTTCTCCGATAGCTCAAAAGCCGCCAGGGTCATATCTTTGGCTTCCTGGGGGGTGCTGGGTTCCAGAATGGGCATGTGGGCCAGCTTTTCCAGGTACCGGGAGTCCTCCTCGTTGGTGCTGGAATGCCCGGCGGGATCGTCACCCACCACCAGTACCAACCCGGCCTTAATGCCCGACTGGGATATGCTGGCCAGGGTATCCAGGGCCACGTTCGCCCCGTTGGGCTTCATGATGCAGATGGACCGCAGCCCGGCAAAGGATGCCGCCGCCGCGCCTTCCAGGGCCACTTTTTCGTTGACCGACCACTCGGCGTAAAAATTATAATCTTTGGCCAGTCGCCCCAGGTTCCCAAGGATTTCCGCAGTGGGTGAGCCGGGGTACGAGGACGCGTAACCGATACCGGCCTCGATGGCGCCCCTGGCCACTGCTTCGTTGCCCGTCATCAGCACGGTGCGCCCCGGCTGGTTGACCAGTAAACTGAGAAAACTCACAGGT
>CAJYBN010000122.1 GCA_913064925.1 uncultured Peptococcaceae bacterium | reverse complement strand
TATCTTCAAAATAGATTTTCCGGAGGGACGAATAGCCTTTTCCAGAGTGTACCTGACTGCTTCAGCAGTAAACTCCTGGCCGTTATGGAATTTTACTCCTTTTCTTAGATAAAACCGCCAGGTATTGTTGCCCATGTACTCCCACTTGGTAGCTAAAAGCGGCTCTACCTGATAATCAGCATTAAGCTTAACCAGGCTCTCGTAAAAGTTAGCGTTTGGCGAGAGAATACCTACTTCTCCATATTTTAGCTTATTATTATCTGCACCAATACCCACTACAAGCTCTTGTGCGGAAAGATTTGCCTCCTGCTTCTGGCCGCAGCCAAACAATACGGCTGCTGCCAGGATTATTACAAGCAAAACATACCCGCTTTTTTTGAAATTTTTCATAAATTAACCCCCTTTGTTGCTGTAATCATGTAAAAATCATCGTCAGATTGGCTTACTTTATTCCTACCTCCGGCTGCAGCAGGTAAAACTCGGAAGGATGGACGGTATAGCCCGTTATTTTTTCACTGACGCCGACGGTGATTTTGGGATAAACCAGAAACACCGCCGGAGCCTGGGCCAGTATTACTTCCTGAGCTTTGCGCGCCAGCTCACAGCGCCGGTTAACATCAAACGACTCGCCGAGAAGATCGATCAACTTATCAGCCTCAGGATTGGAAAACATATTGAAATTAGATGGTCCACCGGTCCTGAATACCAGGTTCAGGAAATAGTAAGGGTCGCCCGTAGGAGCGGTGTTTATACTATAAATTGCCATGTCATAATCTCCGGATTTCAAGATTTTAGTGACGCTTTCCACAACCTGTATTTTTACAGCAATTCCCACTTCCGCTAGCTGGGCCTGGACGGCCTCCGCAATGACCGGTAATTCCGGACGCTTCTTGTAAGTATACAGCGTCAGTGCGAGTTTTTCCCCGTCTTTCTCCCTGATGTTGTCCTTGCCCATCTTCCAGCCCGCTTTTTCGAGAAGCTCCCGAGCCTGCTCCGGGTTATAGTCATAACCTGCTAAGCTTGCGCTCCCAAAAGGAAGTACCGACGGGAACGGGCCCACGGCCGCTATTGCCCCCCCGTGCATAACATCCTCAGCCAGCGCTTCCCTGTTTACGGCCATATTAATGGCACGGCGCACATTCAGATCATCAAGGGGAGAACGGGTAAGGTTGAGAAAGATCATGTGCACTCTCAGGGAAGAATTGGAAAGCACCCGCAAACCCGGGGTTTCAGAAATTGCAGGTATATCAGCGACGGGAATACCTTTAGCAATCTGAACATCGCCGGACTGCAGCGCCATTGCCCTGCTCATGCCGTCAGGTACAAATTTAAAAGTAACCCGCTGGAGCCGGGGTGGCGTACCCCAGTAATGGGGATTCTTCTCCACGACAACATGAACATCTTTCTGGTAATCCTGCAGCTTATACGGGCCGGTCAAAACCGGTTGTAACGCAAAATCGTCTCCCATCCTGTTCGCTTCCCGGGCATTTACTACCACGGTCATCGGGTCGGCCAGGTAATTAGGCAGCGCCGGATTGGGTTCGGTGGTTTGAATGATTAGTTTGTTATCCCGGGCTGTTATAGTTCTAATTTTTAACAAACCGGGAGCTCGTTCATTCAACCTCAGACAGCGTTCGAGAGAAGCCTTGACTGCTTGAGCATCCACAGGATCACCATTATGGAATTTTACATTTTCACGGAGTTCCACTTCCCAGGATAGCTCGTCAATCTGGCGCCAGGATTTAGCCAGCCAGGGTTCCAGCTTCATCTCTTCATTTAACCTCACAAGGGTTTCACCCATGCCGCTTTTCACGATGAACCAGCCGTTCCAGGACCGGGCCGGGTCCAGGTTGCCGGGCTGAAAGACAAGCGCTACCTTGATTTCAGCCGGCGGTTCTGCCGCTCGTTCTGTTTGGCCGCAGCCCGCCAGTATCCCCATGATTAGAAAACCAACCAGAAGCAAAATACCGGTACGCCATTTTTTCATGCTGCACCTCTCCCTTCTTAATCATCTGAATTGATTTTTTTCCCTTTACTCCCTAAACTCTGATCGCCGCTGGCCGGTTGCCGCAAAATCTTTTCCATGTGGACCGTCCCAAGGGCTTTATCTCCGTAACCGGTTATTTGATATCCGTTATGAAGCCAAAACTCCAGAGCCCCGGGTACGGTCTTCTGCGTGTGAAGGTAAACCTTTTCATACCCTCTTTCTCTACAGAATTTCTCTGCTTTTACGACCAGGTATGAACCCAGTCCTTTCCGTCGCTGTTTTTTATCAACATAACATCTGGTAAATTCCGCCGTGGTATCCTCGCTGTACCGGTCCCGGAAGAAGTCACGTTCAAAGGCTCTGATACCGAAAGTACCTAATATTTCCCTGGAGAGGCTTCCGAGGGCCAGAAAGAGAACATTCCTTTTGGGTTTTATGTAAACCTCATCGAGATGGTCCAGGTCATAGTGCCATACCGGGTTATAGCAGTAACCAAAGTCTTCTGTAATAACTGTAAAGATGAATTTCCTTATTTGCGGGATAAGTGAGGAATCGGCCGCGGTAAAAATAATGTTCTCATTAACATTCATGAACCTAACCCCCTATCCGAATATCAAATTTTTACATAATGACAGGCCACCACATGGCCGTCCGCGACAGTCTCCAGCGGCGGCTCTTCGGTCCGGCACTTTTCTGCTGCCGCGGGACAGCGGGGATGAAAGCGGCACCCGGCCGGCGGATTAAGCGGGTCGGGCGGTTCCCCCTTAACGATAACCTTCCGCTCGCCCCTCCGCCGCGGATCGGCCACCGGAACCGCGGCCAGCAGGGCCCGCGTATAGGGATGACGGGCCTTCTGCACCAGGTCCTGGCTCCTGATCACCTCTACGATTTTACCCAGGTACATCACCGCCACCCGCTCGCTGATATAACTTACCGCCGCTAGATCGTGCGAGATGAAAAGGTAGGACAGGCCGAACTGCGTTTTCAAATTTCGCAGCAGGTTCAAGATCTGCGCCTGAATGGAAACATCCAGGCTGGAAACCGGCTCATCACAGACAATAAGCTGGGGGTGAAGGGCCAGCGCCCGGGCAATGTTAATGCGCTGCCGCTGCCCCCCGCTGAACTCATGCGGGTACCTGGAAACGTGTTCGGGCTTAAGACCGACTATTTCCAGCAGTTCCTGCACCCTTCTCCTTTGCTCTTTTCTCGTCCCTATCCTGAAATTGGCCAGGGGCTCACCGATAATCGACCCTACGGTCCGGCGCGGGTTAAGCGAAGAGTACGAATCCTGGAAGATGATCTGGATTTTCTGCCGCAGCTCCCTCAGCTTCTTACCCGACAAAGCGGTAATATCAAGATTATTGAAAAAGATCCTTCCCGCCGTAGGCTCCTCCAACCTTACAATCAACCGCCCCAGGGTACTCTTGCCACAGCCACTTTCGCCGACAAGCCCGAGCGTTTCTCCAGCGGCCAGCGAAAAAGATACCCCGTCCACCGCCCGCACCTTTTCCTTCCCCCGCGCGAAGAAGCCGGCTCCTGCCGGGTAGTGTTTCACCAGGTCCGTCACCTTCAAAAGACTCATACCAGTCCTACCTCCGCCGGGCGGCCGCCGGCCGCGTAGTGACAGGCCACATAGTGACCGGGAGCAACCGCCTTCAGGAAAGGCTTCCTTCCCGTACACTTCCTGCCTGCCTGCGGGCAGCGGGGCCTGAAAGCACACCGGTCGGGTAAGTCGAGAAGGCTGGGCGGCTGCCCCCGGATGGGTTCAAGAACCTTGCCATCCTTACCGAGACGCGGGATAGAATGAAGAAGCGCTACGGTATAGGGGTGGCCGGGATTTTCAAAAATATCCAGCACGGGACCGTATTCCACAATAGAACCCGCATACATCACGGCCACGTCATCAGCCATTTCGGCAACAATACCAAGGTCGTGCGTGATAAGAATAATCCCGGTATTGAACGCGCTTTTCAGGCGGGTAAGTTCTTCCAGGATCTGCGCCTGAACGGTGACATCCAGGGCGGTGGTGGGTTCGTCGGCAATCAAAACTTTAGGGTTTAAGGAAAGACCTATAGCCATCATCACCCGCTGCCGCTGTCCCCCGGAAAGCTGGAAGGGATAGCGGTGAAAAAGCTTTTCCGGATGCGGCAGGCCCACCTTGGCCAGAAGTTCCAGTGCCCTTTGACGGGCCTTTGCTTTAGAAACCGCCCGGTGCGCAAGAATGGTTTCCGTGATCTGGGTACCGATCGTCAGAACGGGGTTCAGCGACGTCATCGGGTCCTGAAAAACAAGGGCGATCTCCTTCCCGCGCACCTGGCGCAGCTGCTCTTTGGAAAGAGCGAGCAGGTTAACCCCGTTTAACCAAACTTCTCCGCTGACAATTTTCCCCGGTGGCTCCACCATTCCCAAAAGAGAGAGCGCCATAACACTTTTCCCGCAGCCGCTCTCCCCGACCACTCCCAGAACCTGCCTGGCCCTGACGGCAAAACTGACCCCGTTAACGGCCTTCACCACACCGTGCGGGGTGACAAAATGGGTATACAGGTCGTTTACTCTCAGGACGATATCGCCGGGCATTTGCTCCCCTCCCTATCTATAGTCCTACCGCCACCGGAGAGCGGCTCCCTGTGCTTAGGGCCGCACGCCGGTCCTACCTTCTCAGCGTCCCCTGCGGGTCCAGGGCATCGCGCAAGCCGTCTCCCAGCAAATTAAAGGCCAGGACAACCGTCATGATAGCCAGACCGGGGTAGATCATCAGCTGCGGGGCCACCTGCATGTAAGGCCTGCCGTCGTTGAGCATGGCTCCCCACTCCGGAGTAGGCGGCTGGGCCCCTAGACCCAAAAAGGATAACCCCGCAATGGCAAGAATAAGGCTACCCATATCCAGGGTGGCCAGAACAATGACCGGAGAAAGTACATGGGGCAGGATATGGCGCACAATAATGCCAAAGTGGGAGGTGCCGCTGCTCCTGGCCGCCAGCACGAATTCCTTCTCCTTAATGGAAAGGACGATACCGCGAATAACCCGGGCGTAACCGACCCACCACACCGATGCGATGGCAATCATCACGTTCAATAAACCCGGCCCCAGCATGCCGGCAATAACCAGTGCCAGAATAAGGCCCGGAAAAGCAAGCAAAACATCAATAATGCGCATGATTAAGTTATCTACCCACCCTCCCACGTAACCCGCAGCGGTACCAACCGGAATGCTTATGAGCATGATGGTCGCCAAAGCAATGGCTGCCGTACTCAAAGAAACCCGGGTCCCGTAAATGAGGCGCGAAAGAAGGCAGCGCCCCAGGTGGTCGGTACCCAGAGGATACGCTGCCGAAGGAGGCGCTAGTTTCTGGGTAAGCACCACCTTTTCGGGGTCATTGGGTGCCAGGTATGGTGCCAGAAAGCCCACGGCCACCATAACGGCAATAACGGCCAGACCCAACAGAGCCAACTTGTCCCCCTTCAACCTTTGCAGCGCCGGTCCTACCAGCCCCTCAGCACTTTCCGGGTGCTGACCCGGCTTTTCCCGCACGATCCTTCCGGCCGGAAAACCGTGTTTTTTCCGCAGGCCGCCGTTCACTCCCCAGCGCCCCTTTCCAAGCGAATGCGCGGATCCAGAAAAACATAAGAAATATCAACGAGCAGGTTGACCAATACAAAAACTATCGCCACAAACAGGGCATAGCCCTGGATGACAGGGTAATCTCTGTTAAAAATAGCCTCCACTACAAACTTACCTACCCCCGGCCATGCAAAAATGGTTTCCACGATAACCGTCCCCCCCAGCAGGTGACCAAGGCTCATACCGAAAAGGGTTACTACCGGAAGAAGAGCGTTTTTCAGGGCATGCCGCCCTATCACCCACCTTTCTTTCAAACCCTTGGCCCGGGCCACCTTGATATACTCCTGCCCAAATACGTCAAGCATACTGGCCCGCAAAATACGAGTATAGACAGCAGCCATACCAAAACCCAGAGTTACCGCCGGAAGCACCAGATGTCTTAACCCGCCCCGCCCCATCACCGGAAAAATCCCCCAAACCACGGCCAGGAAGTAAATAAGCATAAGCCCTTTCCAAAAACTAGGCAGCGAAGCTCCCACAAGGGCACAAATTCGGCTGAAGTGATCTATAAATGTGTGCCGGTACAGGGCCGATAGTATCCCTGCCGGTACGGCCAGCAAAACCATGACCACCATCGCCGCCAGGGTCAGTTCCAGGGTAGCAGGAAAGCGCGCCCAAAGCTCCTGTGTTACCGGCATACCGGTGCGAAAGGACGTGCCCAGGTCAAAATGCAGAACATTCCACAACCAGCGCAGGTACTGCACATAAACCGGATCATTGAGACCGAGTTCTTCGCGCAGAGCCTCCACAGCTTCGCGCGTAGGTTCCACGCCGCCGGCCCGCAGGATAATTTCAGCCGGATCCCCGGGAGCCAGGTTAATCAGTCCGAAGGTAATGAGGGAAACTCCCAGCATTACCGGCAGAAGATAAAGTAAACGTTTGCAAAGATAACGCTTCACCATCAACCACTCCCAGACTACCGAAAACCATAAAAAACCCCCGCTTTCTTCACCGAGCGTAAGGCCTTCATGGCCGGTTCTTTCCCGAAAACAAACAAAAAACCATGAAAGTCAGTCATCCTTTCACAGGATGATACAACCTTCATGGTTGTAATGATTCCGTTTTTTTGTTTTCACTTTTTATTCGCGTCACACAATATTATGACAAATTGTTTAAAATTTGTCAAGCCTCACTTTGCTTTTTCTTTGTAGAAAGGCCAGAGTTTCGTTCACAGAAAATGAAAAAATTAAAAAAAATATTGAAAAGGGTGGGTATCCTTGGGGTATTATTGATATGGAAACAAAACCTCAATACCCGAAAGGAGTGACCCACCCAATGTCATTATACCAAAAATTAAAACGGTCTGGAAATCCCCAGGCTGCTGTTCAAACTGTTATTTCTTTACTTGAAAGTCATTCACCTAAGGAAGTCGCTAAAATCATGGGTATCTCTGTTAGATGGGTCTATAAACTCCGAAAACGGTATCTTGAATCTAATCAAAACCTTCAGACATGTATCTTAAAACGTGGGCCTAAATCCCCTATGCCCAACAGAACTCCTAAACACATCGAAGACATCGTTGTTAAATTGGCCAAGTCTACCAACCTGGGACCTATAAGATTGGCTTTCAACTTAAAGCGTTCTATGGGAATATCTCTGTCTCCCTACACTATCAGAAATATCCTCAGACGTTATGGAATACGGTGTCGAAAAATACAAACTAAAAACGGTTCTAAACGATATTACACTGATTTAAATGCTTTTAAACCTCTACAATTCTTCCAGTTCGATACTAAACATATCGCTGATCAAAAGGCTTTACCTCATACAGTCTATGCCGCAATATTTAAAAATAAATTACCCCTTTATCAATACACTGCTATCGATGTTAAAACAAGACTTCGGTTTATAGCTTATGCACATTCTTTAAGCTTTATAAATGGGCTAACTTTTATGCTCTTAATTGAATCATGGTTGAGAACTTTCGGGGTTAAACACCGCCTGTTTTTCCAAACTGATAATGGTGAAGAATTCGGTGGTGTTTCAACCTCTAGAAAACATAAATTGATACAGTCTTATATCTTCGATCATTTGAATACTCTATTGCTTAATATTCCTCCAGCAAAAAAAGAAGCTAATAGCTATGTGGAACGATCTCATAGAACGGATGATGAAGAGTTTTATTCTGTGAATATAAACCTTGATACTGATGTTCAAACATTTATGATTCTAGCTCAAAACTGGATATGCTATTATAACTACCAAAGACCTCATTTTGGTTCTAATATGAAAGGCAAAACTCCTATGGAAGCTTTAAAATATTATAAAACTATATATCATCCAGCTATCGGGGCTATGCCTGTTGTTAACCTGGATTATCTATCTCTTTTTATCAAAGATCTCTTTGATATATCAATAATACCCTGGGATACTCCTTACAAAAAATTACCTGTGAACGAAACTATGGCTCAGTACAATTTTTTGAGAAAAATTCACGTAAAAATTCAGTATGCCAACTTTCCTTTGCTATAGTCAAAAACTTTTAATGTTCTAATTTGATTGTGCTCTGGAGAATTTTTCAAACTCCTTCAGTCGTTCTTCGGATTAAAAGAGTTTTTTACCCTCCTTCAAGGATGCTGCGGCTACTTTGGATAAGGCAAGCATTAATCACAGGAAGTCCATCCAAAAAGTTCTACGCGAACGGTGATTAATGCCTCACCTAATTTTTTTGGTTCTTCTCCATATTTAGTTGAGTTAAATATCATGCAAACCCAATCCGGTCAATTGTTAAATCATTATAGCTTTCTCCTGGGTTCTGTCAAGGGTAAAGGCTGCGCCCCC
>CAJYBN010000121.1 GCA_913064925.1 uncultured Peptococcaceae bacterium | reverse complement strand
AAATAAGCAAAATGGCTGTTTTCTGTAACCCGTTAAGCTTGGAAGCTACACTGGGCATGGCAACTACTCCTTAAGCCAGACTTTTAATATCTCCACGACATCGGAGGGTCTTTCCCTGGCGATTTTTTTAATGAGCGTGCGATACCCCGGCTTGGGTTCCTCGATGACGATTTCCTTTTCTTGTTCCGCTTCCTGGGCAGCTTTGCGGCGGGCTTCTTCCGCGGCCTGCTGCTGCAGGAGCATTTCTCGGCGGCGGCGCGCGCGCCGGCGCAGGAGCAGGAACAACAGTAAAAGCAGTAGCAGCGCACCGGCCGCCGCGCCGGCTACAATAAACTGGCGCTGCAGGGGTAAAGCAGCCGGCGGCTGCGGTGACGCGGGCGTTTCTTCCTGGAAGCTGGGAATGGACGCCTCGTTGAAAGTCATACTGGAAACGGCCAGCTGGTCCCCGCGCGCGGCATCGTAACCCACGGCGGCGGCCACCACCTGCTGAAGGGACTCCAGCTGTTCTTGGTTATACTCGCCGTCCACCACCACGGAAACCGACAGCCGGCGTATGTTGCCCGGGGCTTTAATCACCGTTTGCCGGGTGGTATCCACCTGATAATTGGTCGTTGTTTGCTCTTTGGAATAGCTGGAACCGCCGCCCGTATCGGCAAAGGGCATGGTGACGCCGGGCATTTCCGAATCCGCGCCTGGTATACCGCCCGCCGCTTCGCTCGAACCGGTTTCGTTAATGGTTTGCTCGCTGAGCACAGAGCCGGGGCCGTACTCTGTCCGCACGGTTTCTTCCTGGTCGAAGTCCAGCTCGGCGGTCACCATGGTTACCGCCCGGCCGGGGCCGAGTATATGGTTGAGCATTTGCTGCACCCGGCTTTCCAGTTCCTTTTCCAACTGCCGTTTTAGTTCGAACCTGTGGCTTGGAACAGCATACGAATCGCCGTTTGCATAAGCCAAAAATTCGTTCAGCACGTTGCCGTGCATGTCGATAATATGTATGTTTTCCGGGGACAACCCCTGAACGCTGCCCATGACCAGTGACTGGATGCCCTGCACCTGGTTGGGCTCCAGCTTGGCAAATGGCTTGAGCTTTAGAGCAATGGAAGCGGACGGGGTTACTTTCTCGTCGATGAAAACGCTTTCCCGGGGCAGTACCAGGTGCACCCGGGCCTGCTCCACCTCATCCAGCTGCACGATGGTGCGGCGCAGTTCTTCCTGCAGCGCCCGCTGGTAACCCACGTGCTGTTCAAACTCGGTGATGCCGAATTTTTTTTCGTCAAAAAGTTCGAATCCCGCGCCATTGTTATACAAAATACCCGCGCTGGCCATTTGGATGCGCAGCTTGTACACCAGGTCTTTCGGAACCTCGATGATGGTGCCGTTGCCGGCCAGGCGGTAGGGCGTTTGGGTGCTTTCCAGTTGTTCGATAATGCGCGCGGCGTCCTGGGGTCCCAGTTCGGTAAATAGCGGCGCATAAGCAGGGCGTAAAATAAATCGGCCTAGCACGCCAATGACTGCGAGAATGGCGACGCAACCCAGTAAGAATAAAATTTTTTGTGTCTGACCCAGGGATTGCCACCACTGGCGTAAACTGGCCAATATTCCGCTGTTCATCCGACCACGCCTTCGTCAATGCAGGATTAAACCTGCATCCGGGATAATTCCTGGTAAGCTTCCACGATCTTGTTCCGCACCTCCACCGCCAACTGCATGGTAAGCTTGGCCTCTTCCAGGGCGATCATAACCGTGTGCACGTCGGTAATTTCGCCGGTGAGGAATTTTTTCACCGTTTCCTCGGCCTTGAGTTGACTTTCATTTAAGTTTTGCAGCGCTTTGTCGAATATCTCTTTAAAAGAAGTTTCATCTGCGGCTGGGCCGTCTTTTACCAATTGGCCTCGCGGGGCGGAAACGGCAGTTGTTTGCAGGGGTACGGCAACCGGCATTATCTTCATCAGTAAACCATCCTCATAGAAAAAGTATTACCGTCCCATTTCCAGGGCGGAAAGATACATTTGCTTGGCCGCCTCGAAGGCGGTAACGTTGGCTTCATAGGCCCGAGTGGCTGCCAGCATATTCACCATCTCGTTTAAAATGTTGATGTTGGGGTAGGCAACGTAGCCGGTTTCCGGGTGCGCGTCAGGGTGATCGGGGTCATAAACCAGCCGCGGCTCGCCAGCGTCCTGCACCAGCTGGGAAACCCGCACTCCTAGCCCGGGCGAAACCGCGGCGGGTGCCGCACCCAGCTGCTGCCGCAGCACCTGCCGAAATACGGGTGCCTGGCGGCGGTATGGCTTATTGTTTGGGTCACCCGGTGTACCGGTGCTGTTGATGTTGGCCACGTTGTTGGCGATAAGGTCTAGCCACAAGCGGTTGGCCGTCATGCCCGTGGCGCTGATGTGCAGGCTTTCAAACAGGGACACGTTACCTGCCTCCTTTGATCACGTAACTCATTAAGTTGGCCCGGTCGCTCCATACCCTGGCAGCCAATCTGTAAAGCAGGGCGTTGGCGGCCAGGTTGACCATTTCCTGGTCGATATCAACGTTGTTTTCGCTTGCCCGCATGGAGGTGCCTTCCACCTTGATTACCTGCGGTGTCAGGTTGTCGAGCCCCCCTTGCCCGGGGGCGATGTGCCTGGGGTGGGAAACGCTCATGTTGAAGCCGGTTTCACCAAGGGCTCGCTTTAGCTGCTGCTGGAAGCTGACCACGGATTTTTTGAAACCGGGGGTATTGGCGTTGGCGATATTGTCGGCAATAACCCGCTGGCGCAGCGCGCAGGCGTCCATTTGCCTGGCCAGGATGGTGGAAAGCGGATCATAAAGCAATTTCATAAATAATCCTCCGAATGTAAAAATAACAAAGTGTTTGTTTATGCACTTTTTCAACAAAAATCTTGCATTTTCCTGCTACAAAGACGGTAAAATACAAAGTTTAAAAAATATATCATTATTTTTTTCCAAAAAATTGAACAAAAAACAGAAAGCTACAAGCAACTTTCTGTTTTGTAAGAAAACTTCACTTGCAGCCTGGCTGTCATAGTACCGGTTGAGAGTACCTTAGACCCGTGGCTTTGCGTCCCTGGCTTTCGCCAAGTTTGCCCTTTATGAAGTAACTATTTAATTGTTAAACTTAATCCCAAAATTGGTATTGTTACTAAATTATATAGAATATTTTTGTTAACATCAATAGAATTTAGTAAAAAAAGGGAGGATTTTTGAAGTATATGTTTTATATATAAAATAAATAATACAGGGCGGTGGAAAAGTGAAACTGAGTAAAAACTAAAATACCATGGGATAAACCGGAACTTAAAAAAACTAAAAGTCCCGCTTTGAGAAGCGAGGACTTGGGAACGGGAAAATGTCGTAAAATGTTACATTAGATTAACTCGTCAACAATGATGCCCAGTACTTTTTTAAAGTAAGCCACCATGTCCAGGATTTTTTCCGGAGGAATTTCGCGTATAACGGTACCGTCTCTTTCATTCAAAACCTTGACCATTATTTCACCGCTTTTCTCGTGCACCTCGAAACGCAGCTCCGTGTAGTATGCCCGCATGGTTTCGTTCAACTGGGTGACCGCTTCTTCTACCTCATTCCTGAAAATGTTACGGCTGTCCGGCCGTTCCTCCCGGCGGGCGGAGGCAGCACTCCTTGTGCCACCCTGGCTGTCCTGCTTGGCTTCGGGCGCCGGCGTTCTGGAGCTATCAAATTTCGGCAGTATACCGTGTTGCACGCTACCGACTTTCATTATCACATCTCACCTTCCACCGGTTTACCTTTTTTTATCCACAAAGAAACTCGGCAATTTTTTATTTTTACGGCTGTACGTGGTTACCGCTTTTTTACTGGCACGCAGCTGCGCTGCCGCATCCAAAAGACGGTTATAATTTTGCTCCAGGTTATCCCGGGTTTCTTGTTCCGCCGTGTGAATAAGCTGTAGCTGCCTTATGATTTTTTCCTCCAAATTCTTCACAAGCGCTTCGCCAGTTGCCGGCTGCGTGCTGTTCGGGTACGGCTCCTTTTCCGCGCCGGCTGCCTCCCGGTCCAGCACGTTTATCTTTTCGATCAGCTGCTGTTTTTCCGCCAGCAGCCGGTTGAGCTCATCCATGTTTTCCCCGGCCAGCGCCCGTTTTTGCTGCAGCGCCAGCCGGTGGTATTCCTGCAGCAGCGCCAGCTTTTCGCGCAGCAGCTCCACTTTACGGGAGGGGCTGTATCCTTTGCCGCTTGTTAAGTCTTTCAATCTTCCCTTACCTGCTCCCGGGCCTTTTGCATGGCTTCTTCCCAGGTGTCCCGTAGTTCCTCGGCCAAGCCCAGAACCTCCCGCAGCAGGGCGGTGTCCTTCTTTATGTTGGCCTGCATCAGCTGGCGCGTAATAAAGTCGTACACGCTGTGCAGGTTGGCGGAAATCTCGATTTCGGAGTTAAGGGTGTCAGCCAGGTACTGGTATATTTCCTGGGCCCTCACCAGGGCGCGGTGGGCCTTTTCTATTTCTTTTTCCTCGATGTGCATAATACCCTGGTTGATAAAACGCACTCCGCCGCTGTATAGCATGAGGGTTAACTGTTCGGGAGTGGCGCTCAGTACGGAGTTTTGCTGGTACCTTTCATAAGGGTTGTTCATGGCCATAATTGACGCGCCTCCTTTTACCATTGCTGTCCGTACATGCCGAACTGCATCATCAGCCACATGCTCTGGCTGTTCATTTGCTGGATGGCTTTTTCCATGGCGGTGAACTGGCGCCAGTAGCGGTCCTCAATTTGCCGCAGGCGCTCCTCCATGGTGTCGATGCGCTCGTCGATTTGTTTTATACGCTTGCCGATGAAGCTGTTATCCACCAGGGAAAAGTCGGTGTTGCTGCCCGCCTTGTCAATGATGCGGTTCATGGCGTAATTGACGTCTTCGTAAAGCCGCTGGGCGATACCCATTTCCTCGTAGTTGTCGGAACTGTAAGTGAACAGGTTCATGACGCCTTCCGGGTTTTCCTGCAGTGCTTCCTTGAGTTTTTCCTCGTCCACCACCAGCTTGCCGCTCATATAGTTGCTGGAGGTGGTAATGCCTATTTCGGCAAGGGTATCGTAGCCGCTGCTCAGCCCGGGCACGACGCTGGACATAGTCAGGCGCATGCGGCTGGCAATACTGGACAGGACGGGGTCATTGCGCAGCAGGCCGCTGCGGGCCTTTTCCTCCCACTTTTCAATTTGGGAGTCGGTGAGCTGTTCCCGCTGCTCGTCGGTGAGGGGCAGGTAGTCCGAATAGCGCTCTTCGTAAAGCTCGCCGGTGATAGTTTCCATTATGTTGTTATATTGCTCAACAAAATCCATGATGGATGCAAAAACGGCGTCGGTGTTGCTGGTAACGGTGATTTTAACGTTGGACCCGGTGTTCTTCAGTTCCATGGAAATACCGTTTACTGTTACGCTGTTGGTGGAGCTGGTGAGGTCCGCAACGTCGCCGAATTCGAATTGGGCGTCCTTGCCCTTATTTACTTCGTTTGTTTTGAGATTTAATTGTAAAGCATTATTTATTCCGTCATTTAAATCACTATCTGAAAGAAACTGGCTGGGATCGCTTAGCACGGTAATTTCCTGCTCGCTGCCCGTTGATTCGGTGGTGAGGAAAAACCTGTTTAAAGTCGAGTCGTAGCTGGCCTTGATGCCCAGGCCGGCGTCATTAATTTCAGAAACTACCGTATAGATGGTATCTGTGGCTGCATCGAACTCAAAAAGCTTGCTGCCTTTACTTCCCTGCAGTTCAAAGCTTATGGTTCCGCTGAGGCCGAACTGTTCCCCCAGGGTCTTTGTGCTGCCATCGTCTTTTTTTTCATCGGCTAATGCAGACTGGCTGCCCTTGGAAACACCTTCTGCCAGCTGGTTAACGTTTACGGTATAAGTTCCCGGCGCGGCACTGGGGTTTGCCGTGGCCGTAAGCACACTTTCATCGGAAGAGGATGCTTTTTTGGCCAAATAAGTGGACTGCAGCTTCATATCAAAAACAATATCCCGGAAGCTGCGTAAGCTGGTATTTATCTCCCGGTAATCTTCCTGCTTCCATTCCAGGATCTGTTTTTCTTGTTCCAGCTTCTGCACCGGTACCCGGTGCGCCTTCATTAGCTCTTCCACAATGGAATCTATATCCATCCCGGATGCCAAACCGCCGATGCGTAAATTGGAGAACATATAATAAACCCTCCTGTAAACCCTCCTGGCGCCACCTGCTAATAATTTATTCGGCACAAAATATCTAAATATTTAGTACCTGAAGCGGAACTTTTTAATTAACAGATTGTGGTATAATGAAAAACAAGATGTTTGTCATACGGAAAAAGGTGATGCTCAAATTATGAAAAATGAACCCGGGAAAAAACAATCTATTGAATACCTTCGCCGTGCCTGGGAAAAACGGGCAAAACGAAAACAGGAGGAGTTGAATAAGCTGCGTCGTGAGGCGCTGCTCAAGGCCGCCGCTGCAGCTGCACACCTCAGGGAAAAGTACCGGGTGAAGGCTGTTTACCTTTACGGTTCCTTGGCATGGGGAGATCATTTCGACCGCCGCTCGGACATAGATCTCCTGGTAGAAGGCTTTCCGGCGGAAGCAAGTTACTGGCGTATGCTGGCGGAGCTTGAAGGAATAACCGCTCCCTTTGAAGTAAATGTAGTTTTAAGCGAAGATGCCAGCCCGAGCCTCAAGGAAAAAAGCAGAAAAGAGGGTAAGTTGTTGTGACTAGCAAGCAATTTACTGTTATCACAACCCGCATACAAGAAGAGCTGGGAAATATATAGGGCCTTATGAAAGAACTTTCTGAAAGAGGCCTTTGTGGGTCCAAAAAAAAAGATAAGGCTAACTCTGCCGCCGGGAGACACATTTATGCTAAGAGCTGCCGGGTCAGTCTTACATGATTTTTATGTTACCGCTGAAAAAATTTTTGAGGTGGTGGCAAGGGAGATTGACGAAAAATTACCAGCCGGTGAACAATGACACCGTGAACTTATATTGCAAATGACCCTGTCCATTCCTGAAGTAAGGCCGCCTGTCCTTTCCAAAGAAACAGCAAAAATGCTGGACGAATTTAGATCATTCAGGCATGTTTTTAGAAATGTTTACGGGTTCAATCTTGCTTCTGATAAGGATAGTGGATTTGCTGAACAAATTGTCCCATACAGTTAACTGTTTGGAAAAAGAAGTTATTTTTTTTTATAAAAACAATGAAAGAAATAATGCCCGGTGAGGTACACAAATAGCCTCCGGTTTTTGACCATATTCTTTATGTGCAAGTCTTCCATGCTGATGACTTGGTTTTCGACCACTAGCATCTAGGAGAGCTTGTGCTAAAAATCCTGGCGCTGGTTTGCTACCTTCTCGTGTTGGCGGGCTACCTTCAGCCGCGCTTTTTCGTAGTTTTTAGAACCTTTTTTCTTCCTTGAAAGAGCGCGTTGCAACCTAGCCAGCTTCTTCTGTGCTTCACTAGATAGGTGCCTGGTACCATTCCTTTTCTTTACTTGAGCAACACAGATACTTGCCGGATAAATTTTTCAAAATCGCTTAATTCATTTTGAGCAATTTCAAATACCCTCTCTGGGGTAACCTCCTGGTATCCATGTACCACTCGGTTACGAAAACCAACCATGGCTCCGTAAAGGGGAAGATCCTTACGGGAAATCAAGCCAGCTTCTGCCAGTGTTTTAAAAGCATCCCTGGCATCGGAGGGAGCGTGATTATACCTTTTTGCGGAAATATGATAAGCTATGTCGATCATGGCTTCTACGGCTGTTTGCAGTGTATATTTAAGTCCTTTTATAACCCAAGGATCAAAAAGAATTTCTTCCTTGCTTTTTTTCTTTAGGAGCTTTTCTATACTGCTGGTTTGTTCCCTGATATAACTTATTTTGTTTAAAATGCGCTCACGGTCTATTCCCACCGGTAACCACCTCGTCAAGGATTTCATCAAGTGCAATTCTATAACGAGGATATACATCGGCGTAGCGCCTGCTTACCTGTTCCATAACATCCTGTACCCGGTCAAGGTCACGCACATAAATCAGGCGGCCCTTTTTAATAATTCTGAAACTGAATATAGGATTTCCGAGGTTAAGTAATACAATGTCATAGGGGTGGCCTTCAAAAGGGTGAAAGGAACCTGCTATAACGGCTTCCAGTTGGGCCGTCTCTTTGGCGCTAAGCCTAATATCTTCCGGTACTAAACCGATGTCTATATCACTGTCAGGCCTGCATGCTCCAAGAGCAGAACCAAATAAATATGCACCTGCAATTTGCGGGAAATTCTTTAATGTTTTTGTTACTTGCTTGGTGATGGCATCTATATCCAGAGAAACCAAGTTTCCCATTTATTTCACCCTTCCAGTTTAAGCAAAATAATTTCCTTGTTTTTTTGATGGTTTGATGGGGTATCCTCATCCAATTTAATTGCATTTTCAAGAAACTCATAAATCAAAGCG
>CAJYBN010000120.1 GCA_913064925.1 uncultured Peptococcaceae bacterium | reverse complement strand
TAGAGGGCCGGGTACTCAAAGAGGTGGTGCGCGGGGTGACCGCCCGCCTGGAGCAGGGCCACTCTCTGGCTGAATCCTTCGGCGCCTACCCGTCGGTCTTCCCCGAGATCTTCATCAGCATGGTGGAGGCCGGGGAAGTGGGCGGCGTGCTGGACGAGGTGCTGGAGAGCCTGGCCGGCCATTTTGAAAGGGAACACGAGGTGAGGGAAAAGGTGAAGTCGGCCCTCACCTATCCCACCATGGTTCTGGGCTTTGCTGTGGTCATCCTCACCTTCGTGCTCACCTTCGTCCTGCCCTCCATCATCAACACCATCCAGAACATGGGTGTACCCCTGCCCCTGCCCACACGGGTGGTGATGGGAGCCAGCCGCCTGGTGGGACGCTACTGGTACCTTCTCCCGCTGTTTCCGCTGGCGGCGGCTTTCGGCTTTCAGCGCCTGCGGGCCTCGCCCCGGGGCCGGGAGATCTGGGACCGCCTGGTCCTGAAAATGCCCGTATTCGGACCGGTGCTGAAAAAAATAATCATTTCCCGCTTCGCCCGCACCCTGGCCGCCATGCTCAAAGGCGGGGTGCCCATCATCCAGGCCCTGGAAGTGGTGAAGAAAACCGCCGGCAACCAGGTGGTGGCGGACGGCGTGGCCAGGGCGCAGGAAAGCGTGCGGGAGGGGCAGGGCCTGGCCGGCCCCCTGGAAGAAAGCGGCATCTTCCCCCCGCTGGTCATCCGCATGATTGCCGTGGGGGAAGAAACCGGCAGCCTGGAGGCGCTGCTGGTCCGCATTGGCACCTTTTACGACCAGGAAGTGAACATCACCGTGGGCCGCCTCTCCAGCGTGCTGGAGCCGGTGCTGATTGTCTTCCTGGGCGGCATAGTGGGGTTCATCGTCCTTTCGGTGCTCCTGCCCATGTTCACCAGCATGATGCAGGGGCTGGGCAGGTGAGTAGGGAAAATTTTTGTAAAGGAGGTTACATAATGCGCAAAAAGTTGAGGGACAACCGCGGTTTTACCCTGGTGGAACTTTTGGTGGTCATCGCCATCATCGGCATCCTGGCCGCCATTATCACCCCCAACGCCTTCAAGGCCATTGAGAAGGGCAAGGTGGCGGCAGCCGAAGCGGATTACAAAGCGATTAAAGCGGCGGCGCTGAATTATTATACGGATACTGGCGAATGGCCTAAGGATGGCGCAGATGATGATGGTTTTGTGAAGACCGATAACAATGATGGCTGGAACGGCCCCTACCTGGAGCGTTGGCCGAGCAAAAACCCGTGGGGTAATAGTTATAAGTACAATAAGGATACAGAGGTAAACTTTGACGGGGATACTGACACAACTGAGCGGTATTTGACAATCAAGGATGTTCCTAAAAGTGCAGCCGAGCGGATTGATGCTGACTTAGATGGAACGACAGATGCGGATAAAGGAATTGTTAAGTATGATGATTCTGGTAGTACGACAGACGTAAATATATTGATTTCAGCAGATGGGCAAGTGCAGTAACTTTTTGTAGAAGCTATTATTTTATTTAGCTATATTATAAGCCATTGACCTGTAGAAAACAAAAGCTGAGTATGCTTTTGTGCCCCCAGCGCCGTAAGGCGCTGGGGGCAGACTACCCGGATCTTGCAGTGTCCCACCGTGTGTCCTTTATCGGCAGGGGGTGGGTTATGAGTAATTTCTTTTCCCTGGAGAGGATGTGAGCCATCGGTGTTTCGTTTCCCGAGCCTGCGCCTTGACAACCGCGGCTTCACCTTGGTGGAGCTGCTGGTGGTCATCGCCATCATCGGCATCCTGGCCGCCATCATTGCTCCCAATGCCTTCAAGTCGGTAGAAAAGGCGAAGGTGGCCAAAGCGGAGGCTGATCTGAAGGCCTTTAAGGCCGCAGCGCTAAATTACTACACCGATACCGGCAAATGGCCGGAAGACAAAATGCCAGGTGAGGATCCTGGGTTCGTGACCAACGTGGGTAACGTAGACGGCTGGAACGGCCCCTACCTGGAGCGCTTTCCCGCAGACACGCCCTTCGGCGGGAAGTACGACTGGGATAAATGGAGCGACAGAGCCGGGATTACAATTGCACATGCACCTAATCTGACGGACAATCTCATGCTTTTAATTGACAGAGACATGGACGACGGCAATTTAGATACAGGCGACGTGGTAAAGCTCGATTATGGGCTTCAGGTAATTCTACAACGGTGGTAAAGGCTCAGCTAACGTCGTTTCACGCGTGCTGACTGCGCCGGAGGGCGCATTCAGCACGCGGCCCCGGCCAGAAAGAAATTGCCATCTATGTTTTTCCAGTGGTAGAGTAGCAAGCATATGGTGCCAATTTTCTTTCGGAAGCAGGTGAACCGGTGGTTTTTAGTTTATCTAACCTGCACCTTGACAACCGCGGCTTCACCCTGGTAGAGCTGCTGGTGGTCATCGCCATCATCGGCATTCTTGCTGCCATAGTGCTACCAAATGCATTTCAGTCCACCGAAAAAGCCAAAATCGCCCAGGCCTATGAGACCGCCAAGGCGATAAAGTCGGCTGCGCTGCAGTACTATGCGGATACGGGGCGCTGGCCCGCAATGACTGATAACTACAGCACCATTAACGGGTTCCTGCAAGATGACGGCATACCCGGGTGGAACGGGCCGTATCTGGAGAAATGGAAATTCAGCCCCTGGAACGGCCGGCTGCGCTGGGACACGAGCATAAACGTAACCGGGGGACCTGCCAAGGACGCGATTATTGTTTTCGACGATGACCATACACGGGATTCCAATGATAACCAGGGTAAGATTCCGCGTCGTTCCATGGAGGAAATTGACCGCACCCTTGATGATGGGAATCTGGCTACAGGTTTTGTTCAGGGCGACGGGGAAGGATATGCAGCGGCTAAGGGAGAACTGGTCATTGTACTGGTGGCGGATGTGCAGCAGTGATCAATGCAAGGCGTTTTTGAAAATTACGCGGGGAGTTTTGGTCTAACTAATTTCATTTGATGTAATGAGAAGCGCTTAATTAAAGCTGGTGACAATATTTTAGATTTCTTTGCCTGCGCCGCGACCAGCGCGGCTTCACCCTGGTGGAGCTGCTGGTGGTCATCGCTATCATCAGCATCCTGGCAGCTATTATCGCCCCCAGCGCCTTCAAGGCGGTGGAAAAGGGGAAAGTGGCTCGGGTCGTCGCCGACGTGCGGGCCATAAAAGCAGCCGGTTACGCCTATTACGCCGATACCGGTGACTGGCCGAAGGCAGGGCAGGATTCCTACGACCCCGGCTCCGGCGACGATTACGGCTTCCTGTACTTCATGAAGGCAGACGGCAGCACCGGCTGGAACGGGCCGTACCTGGAGAAGGCGCCCGGCGTCACGCCCTGGGGCGGTCATTACCGCTACTGGAAGAGCAGGATTACGGGTACTGTCTATGACGCCGCGGGCAATCCGATTGCAGTTGACAACACCAGGTGCGCCGTGGTCACCATAAGCGGCTTTCCCGACCAGGGTATCCGCGATGCCGTGGACCGGCGCATCCGGGAGAGTGCCGGTTACTCTTATGTGGGGGAAGAAAACGGCACGTACTACATCTCGGTGATCATCTGGATGGAGGAGTTGTAGCGCCGGCGCGCTTGTCGCTTGGGTACCCGCGCCTGTCGTGTGGTTGGGCTTGCCATAAGCCGGAGGGATTTGGATTGATTAAACGAATCTGTAAGAATGAAAAAGGCTTCACCCTGGTGGAGCTTTTAGTGGTCATCGAACCTTTGAGTCCGCCTGCAATGCTTCATGTAGACGAGGAATGATTATAATTATGCGTCCATTTTCCAGACATGACCGCGCATTTACCCTGATCGAGGTCCTGGTGGCCGCCGCCATTCTGGTGCTGGTGGCGGCCACTGCCGTTAATATGCTGGTTTCGGGCAAAATGGCGGCTCAGGCGGCCTGGGAGGACACGGTGGCCGTCAACGCCGCCCAGGCCGTAATGGAGGAGTTGCTGGCCGGATCCCTCACCGGCGGCGAAAGGCGGGATGACCCGCAGCCCTTTCCCGGCGCGTCCGGTTATACATACACATATTCGGTAGGGACCTATCAGCAGGATGGCCGTCTGGTTCAGGTGCGGGTCACCGTCCACTACCAGCACCAGGGGCAGGAGCGGCAGTTGGAGCTGGTGACGCTGAAACGCAAGGGATGATGGATACAGGTGGCGATAATAATGGTGAACGGGTCGCGCGCGTGCAAACGGCAGGCAATTGCTGTTTTCAGGGTAGGAGCCGCTAAAAGAGCCTGGCACAGGAAAGCCGGAACTGAAGGGAAACAGGCTGCCGGGTGGCGGGCCGCCCTGCCGGAGCTGGCGCTGGACCGCCGGGGCCTGACGCTGATCGAGGTTCTGGTGACGGCCGTCCTCCTGTCTTTAATCCTGGGGTCGGCCTATTTCATCGTTGACAGCACCATGCTCAACTGGAAAAAGGGCGACGAGCAGGTTGACGTGCAGCAAAACCTGCGGCTGGCCATGGACCGGCTGACCCGGGAACTGCGCGCAAGCGCCGGGATAGTGAATATATCTTCACAATCGCACATCATCTTTATGAGCCCGGATAATACAAAATATATCAAGTATTATCTTTATGGCAGCGAGATCAAGCGGGCCACCAGCATTGATAAAGTCTACTGGAAGGGAAATAATCCCGTGGCCGGGCGGGTTCAGGCGGTATCATTCCAGAGAGTAACCGGCTTTCCGGCCACGGTGGAGATAAAGATCACAGGCACCAACGGTTTTGTTTTAACTTCCCGCGTGACCGTGCGGATGATGCGCGAACAAAATTAATTTTCCCGGAACAAATATTCCGCATGAGAAGGGAATTTGGGGAGGAGCGACCTGCATTGACCGGCGAGCGCAAAGGAATATTAAAAAGCAGGCAGGTATGCAGGAGGCTCCTTGCTTTTTGGAAAGACATGCGTGCTGGAGCCCAAAAAGGCGCGGCCCTGGTCACGGTGATTCTGCTCACCCTCCTGCTCCTGGTCTTTGCCGGCTCCCTGGTCCAGCTGACCGCGGTGGACAAGAGAGTGTCCGCCGGCCAGGTGGCCATGACCCGGGCCCTCTACCTGGCCGAGGCGGGAGTGGAAATGATGGTCGCCCGCCTGGCCGGGAATTTTGACGCCGGGCCGCCGACCACGCCTATCGTGCTGGGGAACGGCCAGATCTCAAAAATTACCGTGAGGCCGGTAGACGCCAGCACCAAAGAGATCCTGGCCGAGGGGCGGGCGGGTAACGCCCGCAAGGCACTCAAAGTGCAGGTGCAGCGCACGGCTGCACCCGTTCTGCAAAACGCCGCCTGCAGCGGCGGCGACTTCACCCCCGGCCAGAGCGTGTCTATTACCGGCAACCTGCTGGTCAAAGGTAATCTGGGAAGCAAGCATGGCGTTCACCTCACACGGGCCGGTCTGGTAGTGGTTGGAGGCAACCTGGCAAATAAAAACGGATCTATTGAAATGCTGTCCGGCGGTAGTCTGCTAGTAGAAGGTAATCTGGACAACCGGCACGGAACGATCAGTAACCCGGGCTACCTGCAGGTCGGCGGCAGTATAGATAACTCTTCAGGCACGGTTATTTTTTCCTCCGGCGGGGTCTATTATGCGCCGTCACCGGAATACCCGGAAGGGACATTTGAAATGCAAGGGGGTGGCCAGGTACCCCGGCTGGAGGGCCCGCGGGAAAATATCGCTACCCTGGTTGAGCTGGTGGACCGTCTGGATCCGGCGGGAGAAGTGGCCTCCTATCAAAGTTATCCCCCTTTGAGTGTAACCGAAACGGGAAACAGGTACGAGAGCAATCTTACCGGCAAGGCTGCCGGGACCTATTACCTGGACACCGGTGGAAAGGAACTCCGGCTTGAGGGCACATACAGCGGGAAATGGCTCATTGCCGTCAAAGGGAACGTGGAGATCCGCGGCAATCTGGTGCCGGAAAACGCAGGCCGGGACGTCCTGGTTTTGCTGGTGGACGGTACGGTTAGCGTACACGGAAACGAAGACATCAGCGCCGTTATATATGCGGGCCGGTTCGCGGCCGGCGGGAACTGTACAATCAGGGGGACGGTGGTTGCCCTATCTTTTGTTGTCAGTGGTAACGCAAGCCTGATCCAGGATAATGACCTGATCTGGAACGCCGTTTCAGAACTACCGCCGGACCTGGTCACTGTGAAAATAATTTCCTGGCGGGAGGAATACGATGTATTTTGATTTCCTTAACCTGCTCGTACCATCTTGAAAGTTTGGCAGCATATCCATTTCAGGGTTTCCTGTAAGCAGGACTTTTTTACTTTCACCACGAAAGTATATTCATGTTTCGCCAATTTTTGTTCCCAAAAATTATTTCTTCGCCCGGGAGCTTTACTTTGTTCGAGGTTCTTGTCTCTACGGCTATTAGTGCCACCCTGCTGTTAATTGCGGTGCCCGCCGTACTCAACGGTTTAAGCAAGTACGTCTTATACACCAGCGCCCGCCAGATGGCTACAGATATTCGCGGCTGGCAGCAGCAGGCCCTTTCCGCAGGGGATACCATGTCTACTTACAGCATACAGTTTGATCCCTACAACGACGCCTATCATTTAAAGATTAATAATGTATCCAGACAAAAGCAATGTCTCCCTGTTTACCTGGACCTGTACTCGACAAATTTTCCGTCCAATAAGCTTAAATTCAACCTGCAGGGGATTCCCATTTCCGGTGGCGGAACGATTACCTTGCGCGAAAAGTTGACCCGGAAACAGTATTACGTCATTGTCGCTCCTGTTACCGGAAGGGTTCGTGTTTCTCCTCTGCCCCCGGAAGGTTAATCCAGATTATTAAAATCATGGAAGGTCATCAATGTTCAGAAGAAAAACTTTTACTGCTGTTGACATCGGAGCGGGCGAAATCAAAATTGCGGTCCTCTCCTGCCGCCGCCGGAGAGTGATATGCAATCTGCTGCATCGTTACTTGAACCCAGGCATGGAACACCTGGAAGGGAACAGGATTGATGAACTGGCCGCAGCTCTCAAGGCGGCATTTAAATCTGCGCCCGGAGCAGGAAGAAAGGTAATTACCGCCATCGAGGGGCAAAGAGTGATTACCCGGCAACTGCGCCTGCCGGAAATGCCCCTGAAGGAACTGGAACAGGCGGCCGTATGGGAGGCGGAGAAACTGGTGCCGCTGCCCGTCGATGAACTGGTAATCCGGCCCGTGGTGCTTGGGGAAAGCCAAGACGGAGAAAGCAGGCTGTTTACTGTCCTCCAGGTGGCCGTGAGTAAAGAACTCGTCTATCGTTATTACGAGGTTTTCGACCGGGCCGGTCTGCAAATTACGGCCATAGACCTGCAGCACCTGGCCCTTTGGAGGGTTTTTCACGGTTCTTTTGGATACCCGGTTCATGACGGTGGTGGGGTACGGGCAGTGCTGGATCTGGGTTTTTCTTCCAGCCAGTTTATCGTTATAAAAGGGCAGGAATTGGTTTATGTGCGCTCTTTTCCGGTCGAATTGGGCAAGTTGCTGCCCGCGGGCGTTATTGAGCCAGCGCCGGCGGAACCTGCACCACCTCCCGAGGGTATGGAAATACCGGACGGGGAGGCCGCAGCAGCCGCGGAAGATCTGTCCGGTGAATATGCCGGTTATGATGAAGCACAGTTCGAACATTTAGGGGAACTGGTACGGGAGATCCGCCGCACCCTGGATTTTTACCAGTTGCAGGAGCGGGACAACCCGGTGGATACTCTGGTGGTTACCGGCGGTTTCAGCAAAATCAAGGGGTTACCGGCTTACCTGGCCGGCCAACTGGGAATAAGGGTGGCAGCTGGTTTTCCCCGGCTGCATTTCAGGGATGTCAAGAATCCTCCCCGGGTGCTGGACCCAGCCTTTTCCGTGGCAGTGGGCCTGGCTTTGCGGGGGGTGCTGCAGTGAATTACCGGGTTAATCTCCTGCCTGTGGAACTGCAACCCGGGCCTGTCCTGGAACCGAAACGTCTGCTGTTGATTTCCCTGGTTACCCTCACAGCAGGGGGGCTTGTTGCTGCCTGTGTCTTTTGGAGCATAAATTTTTACTACATGCGTATTGAGCTGGCTGCCATCAAGTGGCAGGTGCCCAAACTCCAGGAAACGGTTGCCCAACTGGAGGAGATCAAAAAACAGCGCCAGGAACTGGAAGCGGCGTCCGGTGAGCTGGAACGCCTGATCCAGCAAAGACACACATGGACCGAAATGTTTCTGGATCTCAATAAAGTGGTCCCCCGGGAAGTCTGGCTGACTGCCCTGCGATTGCAGGCGGCTGAAAATGTTTCAGGAGCAGGCCAGAAAGTGGCCGGACCCGCCGCCGCTCAAAAACCGGGCTCAGTTCCTTCCCTGTTGCAGAGCAGCCTGCAGCAGGCCGGTCGGGTAGCAGGTGAGGTGCTCCAGCAGGTATCCGCTCAGACCGGAGTACCGGCAAACCAGAGCGGAGAAACCGGGCAGCCAGGGCAGGCAGGCAGCCAGGATATGCGCGAGGACGGGAATGCCATTCCCCGGCTGCCCGATACATTAACCCTGGAAGGCAACA
>CAJYBN010000119.1 GCA_913064925.1 uncultured Peptococcaceae bacterium | reverse complement strand
TGAGTTCGGTAATTTATTGTGGGAAATTCCCGGCAGTTTATCGTTAGAAACAACACCTGGAGTTTGGCGTGAGGCGCCGGGAAATTCGCGCCGCAGAAACGACCCGATTTGCCGCGTAAATCTGGCGGCCTGTGTATATTCCCTTCGGAATCCCGCGCCGCTGCTTCCACGGCCCCCCGGCGCCCTCACGGCCGGACCCCGGCCTGTAGCAGCCGGCTGGGAAAAGAAAAACCCCCGCCGACTCGGAGCCTGGGAGGGTTACAACTCAATAAGTTAATAAGTTAAGTGCCTGGCACCGTCTATTTCCTACTAATCAGAGTGGGTGAAGCTTACATCGAAGTAAAACCCGGCTTTGAACCGGCCTTGCTCTCCGAGATAGTCCGTGTACTGGTAAAGCTATGCTGAACGAAGCCAGCATTGACCGGGTCTATCTCGCCTGCGGCGCTACTGATTTGCGCAAGTCCATTGTTGAAGAACGTTATAAAACACGCTTGGCGCGCAGCCGAGCCGTGCTGGATGCTTTTTTGTCGTGGCTCCAGATCCAAAATGAACAGGTGCTTCCCAAAAGCGCCTTTGGCCAGGCGATTAAGTATTGTCTGAGTCAGTGGAATAAACTCGAAGCCTTTATGCAAGACGGCCGATTGGAGCTAGATAATAACCGCAGTAAACGATCTATTAAACCATTCGTGATTGGCCGCAAGAATTGGCTATTTGCCAACACTCCGCGGGGTGCCCGGGCCAGTGCTATTGTTTACAGTGTTATGGAAACGGCGAAGGAGAATGGTTTAAATACCTTCCGCTACCTGATCCATCTCTTCGAGAAACTTCCCAATATGGATACCGGGGATCGGAAAGCTTTAGACGAGCTGCTCCCCTGGTCAACTTCATTACCCAACAGTTGTCGAGTAATAAAATAAGATTGCTATAAACCCTACCCAGTCCAGGTGGGGTTTATTTGACGCTTACGATGTCGGAAAGGCGCACGGACACGAGCTCGGACACGCGCAGGTCGGTGTAGAGGAGCGTGAGCATCACAAGGGCGTCCCGGGCGCTGCAGCGGGCGCGGTCGGCGGCGCGCAGCAGGATCCTCTCGACCTCGTCGTCCGAAAAGACCTCCGCCTGCCGCTCGGACCCGGCGGCCACTTTGGCCCGGTCCTTTTTGGGGTGCACGGCGATTTCCGCCGCCCGGCCGCTCTCCACCAGGAAGAGGTTGAAGCAGCGCAGGCTGTTGACCTTCTTGTTTATCGTATTCGGCTTGTAGCCGGCCCCGGCGATGTGGCGCCTGTAGGCGGTGACCTGGAAGCGCTGCAGCCGGCCGTCGAAGGCGGTGCCCCTTTGCGCCAGCCAGTCCAGGAAGTCCCTTATGTCGCCGGTGTAGGATGCGATTGTTTTATTGGCCTTGCCGTCGGCGGCCAGGTGCTGCCTGAATTGCTCAACGTAGTCTTCAGGTGTGCTCACTTTTGGTTCCCCCCTCCTCAGAAATTCCCCAGGACGCAGAAAGGCCCAAGGTGGCACTCTCCCTTGGGCTGTGGTTCGGGTCAATTCTCAGTTTCCGGGCCCTTTCATAGGTCAATGTGGTCGTTTATGTGCCTGTTGCCCTATCGATAGTTGACTTGGGCACAGCAAGTGCCTGCCTTCACCCTGAAGTCCCAGGTAAAATCCTCACTCATGGGTACGCCACTCTCCGACCTTATACCAGCCTTGACAACCACTGTATATGTCTTTGATAAGTCAGTGACTAACGGCTGAAGGAATACGAAGTTTTCATTGCAGGCCCAGTCAAAATCGATTATTTTGCCGTCCTGGTCACGGACGAACACGGTTTCCTCGCTGACGCTGGACATATCCAGCGGGGCGCTGAACGTTATCTTTAGGATGTGGTTCTGCAGGATGTAGTGACCCTCCCAGTCATCATCACTACCCCCGCCCCCATTAAAGTAGTCTCTGTCCAGAATGTCCGCGGGGAGTTTCTCGATTGCATCCAGCAGCTCATCCTCGGTCGGGGCCTTGACCAGGATGACCCGTTGCCCGTTCCTATAGGTACTCATCGCGAAGCGCTCACACGAGGAATTTATCTCCGGGACCGCCTCACGCAGGCAGTCCGTCACCTGCCCTTCCTGGTCAGGGGTGTACAGCAGTACCATCCTATCCGCGCCCCTCACATGGTAGCTGGAGATTTGGAAGAAATCGGTCATTAACTTTGAAGCGAAATTGCCGGTGAACCTGGAGTCGAACAACTCTACCGGATCTTTCCGGCCGGCGATAAGTACCGCGTTCCTGAATTCGAAGTCCCAGCTCTTTTTCCTTTCCCCGGTCGCAAGGTCGATGTAGTCATACTTTGGGTTCTCGTACAGCGAAGGGTCGAAGTCCCTGAAAAGTTCGTGCATTATATTCCTGTTTTCCTGCTCATTCTTGACGCCGGTGTCCCAAACTTCTATCGACTTGGCAAACACATAGTACCCGTCGCCCAGCGACATGTTCTGATTGTCGTAATCCAGGAACAGCTTCCCGGCGGTGCTGTCCACCAGGTACCACCTTCCGTTCAGGTAGACCTCCACAAGGATGTGCCCGTTAATGGTGCTGGGATTTGCTCCGGAACTGACCAACTCAATCCAGTCAGCTCTCGCAGTCTGCAGGAAAACCGTCGGTATGCCCTTGGCGCGGGCCAGGGACGCGAATATCAGCCCCATATCCGTACAGCCCGTGTAGACCCCCGAGGTGATTATTTCCTGGGAGGTGCGCCCGAACTTTTCACCGTCGCCGAGGCGCAAATTGGCCCGCATCCACTGGAATATCTCCATGACGGTGGATATGTCCTTTGCGTCGTTGAACCCGTCCGCCACCTGCTGGATTTCCGGCGTTATCCTCGTCTGGTCCCCGCATTGCAGGAACAATTCCGGGTTGCTGTAGTCTACATTTTTAAAGTACCCGGGGAAAACCTCCGTGTTGATTTTTGCACCGGCTTCCGTGGCCGTCATTGCAAAAACGGCCACAACAACCAGTACCGCAAGTAGAGCCGCTAACCTGTTCATCTTTTCACCCATACGATCAACCCCGCTTTCCAGTTTTTATTTTTTTCTGGTCATGATTCCCGAAATCCTTCCTCTTACTGAAATTCTCCCTGAAAAGCAGAAAGGCCCAAGGAGGAATTTCCCCTTGGGCTGTGGTTCGGGTCGTTTTTCAGTTTTTGGCCCGTTTTAGGGGCCAATGCGGTCGTCTCCGGGGCCGTCCCCCGGTGGCTCACTGGCTGCAGAATTTACATTCTGCAGCGTTTTTCGGGCGGCCGGTTTGGGCACAAGTCCTTGGCGCTGCTGGGAAGCTGCGCCGGTGGCTATTGGCCGCACTCTTTTCCGGCGAGTTTGGCCGCTTTTTTCCGGCCAGCGGCCGTTTCCGGGATTTTTTTCGTCGAGATTCGGCTTGCAGGCAAGCCCGCTGCCGCAGCGCCGGGGAAGAGGCCAACCGCCCCTCCCGCGGTTGGCCCCAATGCCCGCTTTTCTGCTACTCCCCGCTTTCTCCGTAATACCTGTTGATGTACTCCCGCAGGGCGGCGTTGTACAGCGCCGTCACGCTGTCCACTGTGCCGGTTTTTCGCAGTTCCCGCACCCTGGCGTGCAGTTCCCTCTCCAGGTAGGTCGTCACCCGGCGGTAGCGCTGCTCGAACGGCTCTGCCCTGGGCGGCACGGGGCCGGCTTCCGGTTGCCCGCCGGTGCTTTTTTGTGGCAGCTTGATTTTCCGCCGCTCGCCGGTCCCTTCCTTTTGCTCGCCGCCGCCCTCCCCGGCGGTTTCCGCTTTGCGGCGCATTTTCTCCTCGAATTCCGCTTTGGCCTCCGGGCTCAGTATTTTCCTGGTCCTCATGCCTTGCTCCACTGCGATCACTCCCTTGTTTGGCTTCGGGGCCGGCCCGCGCGGTCCCCGGCCCGCCCCCTATGTATTTGTTTCGGTGTCGGTAGGCGAAACTGATACGTTTTGGCGCGGGGTAGTGACCCTGGAGTTCGGCGGATGGCGCAGGAGGAGCGGCGGCGGATTCCCGGCCGAGCCGGCCCCGGTAGCCGGCGGGGAAAAGAAAACCCCCCGCCGGTGCGGGGCTGGAAGAGGGTCTACAGTCAATAAGTTAATAAGTTAAGTGCCTGGCACCAAAGCTTCCAATCTGGCGGCCTGTGTGGTACCCGTGCCGCCGCTCCCCCGGCCCCCCGGCGCCCTCCCGGCGGGGACCCCGGCCCGGGGCCCGGAGGGCCGGCGGGGAAAAGAAAGCCCCCGCCATCGCGAAGCCGGAAGAGGGTCCATCCCAATAAGTTAATAAGTTAAGTGCCTGGCACCAAAGCTTCTCCAGCAGGATCCTCTCGACTTCATCGTCCGAAAAGACCTCCACCTGCCGCTCGGACCCGGCGGCCACTTTGGCCCCAACAGAAATAGCTAACACAAAGCTCAAGTCAACGCCTATTCTTAATGGTCTTTACCATACCTATGAAAAAGTTGCTTAAGTTTTTTCTAAATTTATAGGTATTGCTGAAAAACCTTTTTTCCAAAGGCTTATTTGTGATGCCTTAATTTTTTTTTGGGTTGATTTTTCAAAAGGTAATATAGCTATTCATTGGTTTATGATCCTCTTTTTTGGTTTTGAAGTGCTATATTTATGTAATTTTGGTATTTATTTTGAACCTTGCTTATCCAGATGGACTTTTTGAAGGGGACACCGGAAGAAGTAACTTAATAACTTAGTGCCTGGCACCCTCTTTTCCACTGGTTAGGTGACAGGGTTTCTTTCAACCCATCAACTCGGCAGACATGCCGGGCAAACACAGGAAACCGGAAGGGCAATGAGCCCTTCCGGTTTTTCCGAGCATTAATTATTTGTTAGTGTTAAGGTTAAATCATTTGTAGCCGGAGCTCCAGCGGTATAATCATTTTCAACAACTAAAGTATCTCCAACAGTTAAATTATCCTCAAATTGAGTTATATTTGCTGTATTACCATCAACTTTAAATGCTGCGGTATTAGGCGGAGCTACACTAGCATCATAATCCTCGACGACAATGTATCCTACTGTAGTATTTAAAATTAGCCAATTAGCTGTCTTATCAAAGGCGACTACTGTTCCATTGTAAGTACTATCTGCATTAAGTGGGAAGATCAGATTTTCGGTGAAGTAGATACTTGCTGTATCCGCTTGCTCCACTCCAGCTGCTTGTGCGCTAACTTCAACCTTGCCCTCAGCAGTACCAACAATGTAGAGAGTAGCCTTGGAAGCGGCAGCTACTGAAGATGTGGTTGTATAAATTCCAGTTTCCCCAGCAGCTAAAGTCTTATCTGTACCATCATTAACTGTAATTTGGGTATTGCCAAGATTCTTAACCGTCCAGGTGACTTGAACACCAGTACCTCCAGTTGTATCATAAGCCTGATCAGATTGATCCTTCAAGTCGTAAGTCAGTTCTACGGCACCATCTTTACCAGTGAAATCAACATAAGCTGCATCAAAGTTAGCATTTGCAATTACTACAGAATCATCAGCAGCATTTGCAGGAGTATCCGTATCTTTTGCAGCAATTGCGGAGAATTCACCGCTTGTCAACACCTGGTCAACATAAGTTACACTTGCTAAAACAGTTACTTCACCTGTTTCGTAAGTTGAGTTGTCAACACCTGGAGCTGCTTCAGAGAATACACGCACTTGATAAGTAGTATCTGCTGCACCTCCATCAATTGCAATGTAGAATGGTAAAGCGGTTACGTCAACACTAGCTACTGTCATATTAGTTCCACTTGTTATGGTTGTAGTATCAGCGTCAGTACCAGCTTCTTGGAAGTTAGCAACAGTTACATTGCCTTGAGCGTCCACACCGTTACCATTGACGTCAACATATAATTGTACGCCACTTCCGGCCACTGCCGGTCCATCTATTGCCAATCCATCAGCATCCAACAAGTGGAATTCCAGCTCTTCATCTGCAGTTGCATTTGTATATGCAGTACCAAACTGGTCCTTAGCTTCTACCTTCCATGCATAGAATCCGCCAGCAGCTGGACTTGCAGTTTCTACTGGAGTAACTTCCAAAGCAACTATAGTCCTTACTTGTGATTCTATTTCATCAGCTTTTACATATACATCGTTGGCATCCAATACATTTGCAGTATCTGCAGGAGCAGTATCATTAGGCATATCAACATATGCTGTAGGCTCAATGGTATCTGCTCCGTTAGTATTGGTTAATTTTACAACAAATACTGAGTCATTATCAAGATCATCCTGGCCAATCCTTGTGTTGAGGTTTTGAGTTGCTGCTGCAGCTATTTCATAGATCCCATCGGCATTTGAATCTACAGCAAAACTAAATGCATTTGTTGCTACTGGTGTGGTAACATTGTTATCTATTGCAGCATATTCATTGAGTTTTACATTTCCACGATAAGGATTGCCAAATTGGTCAACAACAGCCAAATCATAAAGCACATAATCAAATTCGTCGTTAGCATTGGCTGTAGTTGCAATAACTTGAGCATTTCCTCTTTGTGTAAATGTTATGCTAGGAATACCTGCTACGTAAGACTTCTTACCAGTTACCGCTCTTGGGTCTTGAGCAGTTAGACCACCCGCAACACCAGAATTATCCTTGTCATACCAGACTGTTACCGTAATGTCCTCAATATCCGCTGCGTTTAAACCGCCTTCATCTTTGGTGTAAATCCTGAACTTCTTGGTGCCGTTGTCTGCCGCTGTCATTTCGTAGGTTGCTCTTGTCGCAGCAGTTTCTATCAATTCATTATCTGCTGCTGCTGTTGCTGCTGCAGGTGCAATACTATTAACCCAGGCATTGTTGTGCCATACCTGAATCTTGATGTTTGCATTTCCGGTGTCCTGTAATGTTGCTGTTCCTCCAGCCGCATCAGTGACATTCAGGTCCAGAATTAAATCTCCGACATAGTTGCTTCCATCAGCATTTTTGGCTGTTACGGTAAACTCGAAGGCGCTCTCGTCGGAAAGAGTTTCAGGACTTTGAGCCGCAGCGTCAAGAGTTACTAATTGCTCAGACAGCGTCCAGGTCACACTACCACTTGTCCTTACTATTGGTTTTTCAACTACGAATACGACAAAATCATCTAAGGGCCACGTTGTTTCATGGTTTCTGGTCCATTCAAATGTTGCCAGACCGTTCTCATCTGTTGTTGATGTCAATACAACTGCATCTTCAAAGTCATTATACGCACCGCTGGCTTCTAATTTAACTTCTTTATTTGCAATTACGTCTCCATCTTCATCGGTTACCTTAACTGTCAAAGTGAACATGTTTCCTATGGTTTGATTGAAGTTGACAGTTTCGATGGCTATTTCAGTTATTTCATTCTTATCGTAAGTTACGCTTGCATTGTAAAGATCGCTGGTTCCGTCATTAACTACTACTGCATGAGCAGTGTCGTCAACCATTGTGGGAACAGTTAATGTTGCTACAGCGCCATCCATAACCGGTACGTAGGCAGTTCCATCCACTGTGTAAGTTAAAGTTTCATCAGCTTTTGGAGCTCTGTTGAATGTTACTTGAATTGTTGTAGCGTCAATAGCACTAGATTATTATATGCTTATATAATTTGTAAATTATATGATTATATATCACCATCTAATTCTGACAGCTTGTTAAGTATTCACTGGCACAACCGCAATAAAGGCATCATTTGCCCCGGCGGGAAGACCGTCCCCTGAGGGGGTGGGAGGTCAAAAAACAAGAAGTCACAATTTCAGAATAAGTCTTTTTAAATTTTCAACCGTCCGGTGTGTGTAAACCATAGTGGTATCTATGCTGTTATGGCCAAGTAATTCTCCTACGTAATGAATTTTCACACCCTCCTGTACCAGGTGAGTAGCAAAACTGTGCCTCAAACTATGAGTAGTTATTTCATCAGGTAAACCTGCCTTGCGCACATATTTTTTCACCAGGTAAGCTACGTAGTGCTTAGTAAATCTTTTTCCCCTGGAACTGGTAAAAAGATACGGTGAATTGTCATTTTTTAATTCCAGGTAATCTTTCAAATAGTGGCGCAGATGTGGATGTACCGGAACTATCCTGTCCTTTCTGCCCTTACCTTCCCGGACATTAAGTGCTTCTAATTTATCATCAAGATCACAGACCTTCAGGTTCGCCAACTCGCCTGCCCGCAGGCCCGCATAATACAAGGTTTTCAGTATAACCAGGTCCCTGTAGCCTGTAAAACGAGAAGTGTCCACGGCACTAAATAAAGCCCTCAGCTCTTCTACGCTGAGGGCTCTAGGCGGTCTATCCGGCAGTGCCGGCAACCGAATCTTTTTTACCGGATTACGCTTTATTTCTCCCATTTTTTGCGCGAAATTAAAAAATGCCGTCAAATCCCAGATGTTAGATACGATAGTGGAAGTCTGGCACTGCCTTTCCCTGCTTAAATAAGCAAGGAACCTCCTGATGTGCAGCGTCTGGATTTCGTTAACTTCGGGAACTTTACCTCCAAAAAAGTGCAGGGCCAGGAACTTACCCAGTTGGGTAATATTATAGACGTACCTCTTAATGGTGGCCGGGCTGTAATTCAGTTCATATTTTAGAGTTTTCTCATACTGCTTG
>CAJYBN010000118.1 GCA_913064925.1 uncultured Peptococcaceae bacterium | reverse complement strand
TGGCTTAATCACCCGCCTGGCGAAGGGAACACTTAATTCCTTTTCCCGAATGGTGGCCGGGGGCATGCCCATCACCTGGTCGACCCGCCTGGCCAGCACCAGGCGCTCGCCGAATACGGCAGAGTAACCGAACAAAAATAAAAAGAAGGCTGCCAAGAAAACCGGGGGTAACACGTACAGCATATGTCAACCTCCCACTTCAGTACTTAATGTCCACTATGCGTCTGATCAATAAAAAACCGGTTGTCTGGGCCAGCAAAGCCGCACCCACCATAAGCAGTCCCGCCCGGCTTTGGAATAACAGCGCCATGTACTGCGGGCTGATGACAAGTAAAAACAAGGCCAGCGCCACCGGCAGCAGGCCGATGATCACCCCGGAAATGCGTCCCTGAGCGGTCAGCGTCTTTATCTCTCTCTTGATGCGTATGCGTTCCTTGACGGTATGCGCTATTTTGTCCAGCACCTCGGCCAGGTTGCCGCCCACCTGGCGCTGTATCAACACCGCCGCTACCACCATCTCCAGGTCGTCGCTTCCCACACGCTCCACCATGTTTTCCAGAGCCCGTTCCGTGGGCGTACCCAAGTTGATCTCCTGGAAGGTGCGCCCGAATTCCCTGGCAATGGGATCCGGCATTTCCTTCCTTACTAGGTCCATGGCCTGCAGGAAACTGAATCCGGAACGAAGGGAATTGGCGATTATCACGAGGGCGTCGCCAATCTGGTCGTTAATCCTGGCCAGCCGCTTCTGCTTGGCCCAGCGTAGAAACAAGGAGGGCGCGGGCAGCATTACCACCATTACCACCAGTGCTGCCGTCCAGCTGCCCGTAGCCAGCAGGGTGAACAGCACGGCGGCGCCCATCACCGTCACGGAAAAAGCCAGGAATTCTTCGCCCCGCAGGGGCAGGTCAGCCTTGGTTAGTTCCCTTTCCGCCCAGCGCCGCAGCGGCGTGACGCTCATCATGTTTTTAAGCAGGCCGTATAAGCGTCCGGTTATCCTTTTGATGCCGCGCCCGCCGCCCGTTCCGGCGGCTTCGTTTTTCTTGTGCAATATTTTGGCCATGCGCCGGGAATATTCCTGGTAATCTACTATCCTGGGACGATACAGGCCCAGGACCAGCAGAACCGCACTGGCAAATGCCAGGGCGGCAATGTACACCGGCTGCATAATATGCACCTCCCGCTCGGCCGGCCCGGCCGCCCACAGCCCGTCCTTGCACCGAAACCGGAGGCTAGCGACCCGGGGGCCTTTGCTAAAAATCACCAGTAATCGCCCGCAAACAAGTCGCTGCGCAACTTAATGCCGTACGCCTCCAGCTTACCGGTAAACCGGGGCTTGATGCCGGTAGCCTCAAACCGGCCGGTAATCCTGCCCTCATTGTCAAACCCCGTTTGCCTGAACACAAACAGGTCCTGCAGCGTAATAACGTCCCCCTCCATACCCTGCACCTCGGTAATGTGCGTGATCTTGCGCGACCCGTCCTTCATCCTGCTCTGGTGAATAATCAAGTCAATAGCCGAGGAAATCTGTTCCCGTATGGCCCGCACCGGGATGTCCATCCCAGCCATGAGGACCATGGTTTCCAAGCGGGACAGCATATCCCGGGGGGAATTGGCGTGGCCGGTGGTCAGGGAACCATCATGCCCGGTGTTCATGGCCTGCAGCATGTCCAGGGCCTCGCCGCTGCGCACCTCGCCCACCACGATGCGGTCCGGGCGCATGCGCAGGCAGTTGCGGACCAGGTCGCGTATGGTTACGGCACCCTTACCCTCGATGTTGGGCGGCCTGCTCTCCAGGGTGATAACGTGCTCCTGCCTCAATTGCAGCTCGGCCGAATCCTCCACAGTGATGATCCTTTCGTTATCGGGAATGAACGAGGACAGCACGTTTAAAGTGGTGGTCTTGCCGCTCCCGGTGCCGCCGGAAACAACTATGTTCAGGCGCCCCTTGACGCACGCCTCCAAAAACTCAGCCATTTCCGCCGTCAGCGTGCCCAGTTTAATGAGGTCCTCCACCGTCAGGGGGTCCCGGTAAAACTTCCTGATGGTCATGACGGGGCCGGTAAGTGACAGCGGAGGAATAATTACGTTCACCCGCGACCCGTCGGGCAGCCTGGCGTCCACCATGGGTGAGCTTTCGTCAACGCGGCGCCCGATGGGTGATACGATTTTTTCGATAATGTGGCTGACATGCTCGTTGTCCCTGAACTTGATCCCCGTCAGCTCCAGTTTGCCTTGCCGCTCTACATATACCGCCTCGGGCCCGTTGACCATGATCTCCGTTACTTCGGGGTCCTGCAGCAAAGGCGTAATGGGACCGTACCCGATGGCGTCGTTGATAATCTCACTGGCCAGCCGTTCCTTTTCGGCCCTGGACAAGGAACCGTTTTCATTGACCAGGTTTTGCATAATCAGAACCCTGGCCCGTTCCGCCACCTCTTCCATGTTGCTTTCCGGCCCCAGCTGTAGTCCCGATAGCTCGGCCACCACTTTTTTATGCAGTGCAGCGCGCAGGTCCTTGTAAGGGTCCTTGTCATGCGGTCCCCGGGGCGGTTCGTTCCTTTCCATGTTTTTTTCCAAGCGCTCCAGCAAGGACAAGCCTCAATCACCTCGACAGACTAAAGATTCTAGCTATAGAACGGATGCCGGGTACCTGCCGTTCCGGTTTGACCGCTTTTTTTTCTGCGCTCATCTTGCGGGCCAGCTCGACCACCTTTTCCGCCACCCGGCTGGTCTTTTGCCCCAGCACAAACGGCTGTCCCTTGTTCACCGACTGCAGGACGGTTTTGTCGTCGGTGGGAATGACCGCGGACATGACCTGGCCCAAGTTTTTTTCCAGTTCCTTGACGCTGATGCCGTCCGGCCGCAGCTGGTTCAGCACCAAGCCTATCTTTTCCGTGTACTGCAGGGCGCCCAACACCTCGACGGTGGAACGCACGTGCTTTAAGGTGGGCAGGTCCTGGGCCACCAGCACCAGAATATGGTCAGTTATTTCCAGCACGTTGAGGTTGATTTCACTGTAAGAAGGCGCCGTATCCACTATGACGAAATCGAAAGTAGTTTTCAGGTAGTTGATTATCTTAGTGACGTGCTGGGGCATGACCAGCTCGGCCTGTTCCGGGCTGGCCGGGGCGCAGAGCACCTTGATGCCGGAGAAGTGCGCGGCAAGGAAGGTGTCCGTCACCGTCACGTCCTTTTCCAGTTCCTCCTGCACCAGGTCGGAAATGGTGTGCGTGGCCGTGAGGTTCAACATGACGGATACGTCGCCCCCCTGCAGGTCCAGGTCCACCAAAACTACGTTTTTCCCGGTTTCCCCGGCCAGGGCCACAGCCAGGTTGCAAGCCAGCGTGGTCTTACCCAAACCGCCCTTGGTGCTGAAAAGGGTAATTGTTTTACCCGGCAAAGCCCTTTCCCGCGCGCCCCGCTTTTCCTCCCGGCCCACCAGGTGCAGGTGCCTTTTGCGCGTAAAAGCGTTGGCGCGGCGCACGGTTTCCGCCAGGTCCGTGCTGGTAAAGGGTTTAACCAGGTAGTCCCTGGCTCCGGCGGCCATGGCCTTTTTTAGGTACTCCTGCTCGCCCTGGATAGAAATAATGATAATGGCCGCTTCTGGCACCTCCACAGAAATTATTTCCGAGGCCGCAATGCCGTCCATGCCCGGCAGGTTGATGTCCATCAGGATAACGTCGGGCTTAATGCTTTGTGCCAGCTCGACAGCTTCCTCACCGGTGCCCGCCTCGCCGACCACCTCTATATCCTCCTCAAAATACAAGAACCGCTTGATATCCTCTCTCGTATTGGTAACGTCGTCCACTATTAAAACCCTTATCGGCTCCATACATATAACCCCCTTTGGTTACCGGATCAAGTCCCTGATCCTGGTGGAAGGAATATCCTCCGTTTCCTGGTCGGCGGGCGACCGCAACATCAACCGGATGCTGCCCTGTTCCGAGGCCATCACCAGCGGCTGGGCCTGCCGCGGGCTCACCGATAAGGTTACCGTTTGGTAGATTTTATCTTGTTTCCCGCCTCTGGCCGCCGCATCCATGTCGCGGTCCGTGGCCAATACCTTGATATTCTGTAATAGCAACGAAGTTATGGTCTCGCTCCCCGCGTCAAAGGTCACCAGCACGTCCACGCGGTCACCGGGCCTGATCATACCGGCAATTCCCGACACCTCGTTAACCGCCACGGTGACAGCCCTTTCCCCCTCGGGTATGACAAAAGCCAGTTCCTCGGGCGGGTCATCTTTATCGACAATTTTGCTCCTCAGTATTTGCTCCTGCGGGTAAATGGCCGTTTTGGTCAGTTTGCCCGTTATTTCCTTGGGATCAACCGCAGCGTCGTCGTTCACGTATTTGGCCGGTATTTCCTGCACGGTGTACATGGGCGAGGTTATTTGCGTCTTCGGCGGTATGTACCTGGCGGCTACCACCACTTGGACGAAATCGCCCTGTTCCAGGTAAAACGCCTTGACGCTGTTCAGGTATTGAAAAACCCCGTACGCCGCCGCCGCCCCGCAAACAAGGGCCAGCAGCAAAATTATGTTCAGCCTGAAATTTTTCAATGCGGCCATCTCCCTGTCTGTTATTGAATCAATCTGATGGCATACGCGCCGAAATCGCTGCCGGCAGGGTCGCTTTCCCCTTCCAGGACCATTTGCACAAAGTAGCCGTCCACATAGCTCTCGTTACCCACCACTTTGTCGCCGGGGATGTCCAGCAAAAAGGCGGCCATACCTACCACCCTGACCTTTTTGATCTTGTCGCCCGGCTGCGGGTCAGCCGGTTCCGCCGGTTCGTACACCGGAATGATGATTATCCTGGGACAGGACGGGTCAAAGTCCCCGGGCGTGCAGGCGTGCGTACACTGGGACACCCTGTAATTGATGCCGTCCCTGGTAGCGCCGCTCTTGTTGCCGTTATCCGTGGAGAAAACGTCGCCAACCGACACTTTGCCGTCAAAACCGTACTTGAAATATTCCTCGTAGCGTGCAGAACCTCCATCGTCCAGAATAATGACGCCGAAAGTACCCGGCCCCAGGAATTCATCAAAATTAGTGTTGGACGCTATTTTCAAAGTGTACTTGACGCCGAATTCCAGGTCCTGTTTCTTAATGCCCAGCGGCACGACCCCCCTAACCCCCGTGAGAGGTTCGATCCGCGCCGCGGCGCTGTCGCTCAGCGTGGATGACTGGATGCCCAGCAGCCCGGCCAGAAAATGCTGCACGGTGGCTTGCCCGCTGGCGACAACGGTTTTGTTATCGCTCCCGATATCCACACTGAGCAAAGAAGCGGAGTCCATCCCGTTGCCGGCAAAGTATTCCTTAGTAACGGCAAGCGCCCCGCCCGGGTCGTCGGGCAGCTCCTGGCACCCGGCCAGCACCGCAGCGTCCAGCGCATTGCCCAGCCTGTGCTTGGCCAGAAACAGGTTGCCCATATCCACCACCAGGGAACAAAAGCCGATTAAAACAACAATAGCCGCGGACACCAGAACGGAAGCGTTGCCCCTTGGATCCCGGCCCAGTTTCTTCATCACCCGCACCATCAATTACCACCTCATTCAACCCGCATTACGCACCGGGCGCTGACCGAAAAAGGGTCCGGCAAAAAAGTGCTCAATAAGGGGGTTACCGGGGCAACGTCATAATCAAGCTCCACGGCCAGGGGTACCCCCCTGTAGCGGTTTTGCGGGTCGGTGGGTTTAATGTTGATGTCCAGCCGGCTGGTATCCAGGGTGGAACATATTTCCTCAACCCGCTGGATAATTTCGGCGTCGGTATGGCCCACCACCCCCATCCTGGCCCCCTCGCGGGAGGCGGTGGTCAACAGCAAGTAGGAGTGAAAGATATTGCCGAACTCGATAACGGCCATTAACAACAGGAGCAGCAGGGGAAGAACCAGGGCGAATTCCACCAGGGCCTGCCCTTTGTTGTCCTTGCGCAATCCGGCCAGTGCACGCATTATGCATCACCCCAAAATGTAAGCCAGCATGGTACCCAGGCCTATGACCAGAGCATAGGGAAAACTTTCGCCCTTGGCCGCAACTTCCAGGTTGCGGAAACTGAGGGATACCGGTATACGCATAATCTTGTTGATAATAAAATAATAGATTTTCTTGAAGGTAAGCAGCAGCTTGCCCTGTTTTATCAGCAGGAAAACGGAAATGGCACCCCCGGCAACCGCCCCAGCTAGAAAAGCAACCAGGACGAATTCCGGGCCCTTAAAGGCACCTATGGCACCCAGCAGCTTCACGTCACCGGCGCCGATACCGCCCACGGCAAAGGGCAGGAACAGCAGGGCCATCCCCACCAGCAGCCCCTTCAAGCTGTCCAGGCAACCCGCCGCGCCGCCGTTAAGATAGCTGATAGCGAAAGCCGCCAAAACGGCAGGTAAAAGAACGGCATTATAAATTTTCTGCCGGCGCAGGTCAATATAGCAACAGACCAGCAGCGTGCCAACAAGCAGCAGGTCCGGGGCATGAGTTTTGGCAATATCGATCAGTTCCATACCGGTTGCCGACCTTTCTAAAATGGGACCCTACTTAAGCCCGGCCTAAGTAGGGTCGCCTGGTTGATAAAACATGTTCTCGCTACTGCAGTTTGCTATTAACTTTGCTAAAATTGGAGACAATTTGCGGAGCCAGGTATTGTAATGCAGCAATACAAATAATTACAACCAAGAAAAGAATCAGCACGTATTCAGCCAACCCCTGGCCGTTCTCGTTGACTATAAGACTCCTCAACAATGGTAAGAAAGCAGCCATTTACCCGCACCACACGTTAAAGTGAACCCTTCATCATTGAGTGTATTCCGCGGGAGCAGCTTCATTGATTTTGTCACCTACAGATTTAAACTTGTCCGATATAGCGGGGCCCAAAATCAGCAGCCCGCCGATACACACTACCGCCACCAAAGCCAAAATAAGGCCGTATTCCGCCATTCCCTGACCGCTCTCTTCCTTCCACAGCCTAGCCAATATCGACATGTAATTCACCTCCGGTGTTTTTTCCTTCAGTTTACCTGCTGGATAATGGCGTTTCATGTACCCGCAGTCTTAAAAATGAAACTTGCAAGTCTTATTTATATTTAGGACCATATTCCCGTTCCCCCGTAGGCAGTCGGCCGCGCGCAAAAAAAGCCCTCCCTTTTGGGAGGGCAGGCTCTGATTTACACATTAAAGCGTATGTTTAAAATATCCCCGTCCTGAATGATATAATCTTTTCCCTCCAGCCGGGCCAACCCTTTTTCTTTAACCCGGTGCATGTCGCCCAGTTCGTGCAGATCGCGGTAGGCCACCACCTCGGCCCTGATAAATCCGCGCTCCATGTCGGAATGGATTTTACCGGCCGCGCTCCTGGCGTTCGTTCCTGCCGGGATGGTCCAGGCTTTGACCTCGTCTTCGCCCACGGTGAAAAACGAAATCAGCCCCAGGGTGTCGTAAGCCGCCCGGGCCAGCCGGTCGATGCCCGGCTGCTTTAAGCTCAGGTCCTCCATGAACTCCTTTCTATCGGCGCCCGGCAGCTGGCTTATCTCCATTTCTATTTGCCCGCTGATCTCCAACAGCTTGATGCCGCGCGCCCGGCAAAACTCCTGCACCCGCTCCCGCCCCGGGTAATCACCAGCGCGCAGTTGTTCTTCGTCAAGATTTATTACCAGTATCACCGGCTTGTCCGTGAGGAAGTTGTAGTTCTCCAGCAGCTTCCTTTCTTTGCCGGACAACTCCATCTTGTGCATGCTTACCTCATTTTCCAGCGCCGCAAGGCATTTGCGTAAAACTTCCAGCTCCGCGGCTTGTTCCTTTTTTATTTTTTTACCACTTTGAATGCGGGTGATCCTCTTTTCCACCAGGTCAATATCCGCCAGCAGCAGTTCCAGGCTTACAGTTTCTATGTCCCGCATGGGGTCTATGCTCCCGTCCACGTGGGGGATTTCGTCGTTGCGAAAGGCCCGTACCACGTGTACCAGCAGGTCGGCGTCGCGAATGCCGTCCAGGAAGCGGTTACCCACCCCCTTGCCCTCGCTGGCGCCGCGTATCAACCCGGGCACGTCGCTGAACCGGATCTGGGCATAAGTGGTTTTCTTGGGCCTGTACAGCCGGGAAAGAAAATCGACCCGGGGGTCGGGGACCTTGGCCATGGCCATATTGATACTGGTTTTGCCCGTAAGGTACTGGGAAGTCTCCGTCTCCGTGCCGGTCAGCAGGTTAAAAATGGTTGTTTTGCCGATTACGGGCAGCCCCACTATGCCGCAAGTGAGCATCATCATAACCTCCGCAAAAACTCGTCAAGGGTAGTTATACACCCGCGCCCGCGTTTCGTCAAGGGCAGCCACACACGGGAAGCCGGCATCCCGCCCCCCCCAATTGTTTACAAATAGCGCTGCTTGCGCACCAGCTCGTACAGGTCCGTGCGGCGCTGGGCCAGCAGCGGTAGGCGGGCGCGTACTTCCTTAATCCTAGCGGGGTCTATCTCGGCCGCAATGATTTCCTCGCCGGCACCGGCCCGTGCCAAAACTTCGCCCCAAGGATCAACCACCATTGAATGGCCGTAAACCACGTACCCCGCGCTTTCATCCCGGGCCGGCGATGCCGCCACGGCGTAAACCTGATTATCCACCGCCCGGGCCCGCACGGTCAAATCCCAGTGGGCCGGCCCGGTAACCATATTGAAAGCCGCCGGCACTATAAGCACCTGCATGCCGTCCAGTGCCAGCAAGCGGGAGATCGGA
>CAJYBN010000117.1 GCA_913064925.1 uncultured Peptococcaceae bacterium | reverse complement strand
CGGGGCGCCCGCGGCGGCCGTTGTCGATGAGGGCGTCCACGGCCTCCTGCAGCATGCGCTTTTCGTTGCGCACAATGATGTCGGGAGCGCCCAGGGCCAGCAGCCTCTTCAAGCGGTTGTTGCGGTTAATAACCCGGCGGTACAGGTCGTTGAGGTCCGACGTGGCAAACCGGCCGCCGTCCAGCTGCACCATGGGGCGCAGTTCGGGCGGTATCACCGGGATTACCTCCAGGATCATCCACTCGGGCCGGTTACCGCTCTTGCGGAAGGCCTCCACCACTTCCAGCCGGCGAATGGCGCGCACCCTGCGCTGCCCGGTGACTTCCCGCAGCTCCTGGCGCAGTTCCCGGCTCATTTCCTCCAGGTCGATTTCCTCCAACAGTATCTTAATGGCCTCGGCACCCATCAGGGCCTTGAAGTTGTTGTTGTATTTCTCTCTGTATTCCCGGTACTCGGTTTCGGTAAGCAGCTGCTTTTTAATCAGCGGCGTGTCCATGGGGTCGATAACTATATAGGAAACGAAATAAAGCACCTTTTCCAGAGCCCGGGGCGACATGTCCAGCAGCAGGCCCATACGGCTGGGGATGCCCTTAAAGTACCATATATGAGAAACAGGGGCAGCTAGCTCGATATGGCCGAGCCTTTCCCGGCGCACCTTGGAGCGCGTAACCTCGACGCCGCAGCGGTCGCAAATAACGCCCTTGTAGCGAACGCGCTTGTACTTACCGCAGTGACATTCCCAGTCCCGCGTGGGTCCGAAAATGCGCTCACAAAACAAGCCGTCCCGTTCCGGTTTCAACGTGCGGTAATTGATGGTCTCGGGCTTCAACACCTCGCCGCTGGACCATTCCCGGATCTGGTCCGGGGAGGCCAGGCCAATGCGAATGCGGTCGAAGTTATTCAATTCCAGCAAGGACCTCTCTCCCTTCCGGATTTTTACTCCTCGTCATCATCGTCCGCAAAGTCTTCTTCGCCGGGATCAAAATCGGGCAAGTCGTCTTCTTCCAGCTCCCCGTCCCCGGCCAGCAAAGTCTCGTCGTCCAGGTCGTCCAACTCGTCCAGGCTATCCTCGTTCTCATCTTCGCCCTGGTCTTCATCCTCAGGCTCTTCGTAATCGCTGCGGTGCCGCTTCCCCCGGTCTTCGTGCAGTTCAATGCCCAGGTCCTTGGCGGTTTCCGCTATGTCCTCCTCCACTTCCTTGATCTCAATTTCCCGATCGTCCTCGGACAGCACTTTAACCGCCAGGCCGAGGCTTTGCAGCTCTTTGATCAGTACCTTGAATGATTCAGGCACACCGGGTTCGGGCACGTTTTCACCCTTAACGATGGCTTCGTAGGTTTTTACCCGCCCGACTACGTCATCTGACTTGACGGTAAGGATTTCCTGCAGCGTGTACGCCGCGCCGTATGCCTCCAGGGCCCAGACTTCCATTTCGCCGAACCGCTGGCCGCCGAACTGGGCTTTGCCGCCCAGGGGCTGCTGGGTCACCAGGGAGTAAGGTCCGGTGGAACGGGCGTGTATCTTGTCGTCCACCAGGTGCGCCAGCTTAAGCATGTATACGTAGCCCACCGTGATGGGGTTGTCGAACGGCTCGCCCGTCCGCCCGTCATACAGGGTGATTTTGCCGTTCGTGGGCAGGCCGGCCTTTTTCAGCTGCTCCACGATGTCCTCTTCCAGGGCACCGTTAAAGACGGGCGTGGCCACGTGCATGCCCAGCACGTGGGCCGCCCAGCCCAGGTGGGTTTCCAGCACCTGCCCGATATTCATGCGGGAGGGGACGCCCAGCGGGTTGAGCACTATTTCAATGGGCGTGCCGTCCGGCAGGAAGGGCATATCTTCCTCGGGCAAAATACGGGCGATGACGCCCTTGTTGCCGTGCCGCCCCGCCATCTTGTCGCCTTCGGATATTTTGCGCTTTTGGGCGACATACACGCGCACCAGTTGGTTGACTCCGGGCGGCAGTTCGTCGCCGTTGTCCCGGGAGAATATTTTTACGTCCACCACTTTACCGGACTCGCCGTGCGGCACCCGCAGGGAAGTGTCCCTGACCTCGCGGGCCTTTTCCCCGAAGATGGCCCGCAGCAATCGCTCTTCGGCTGTAAGCTCGGTTTCCCCCTTGGGGGTAACCTTGCCCACCAGTATGTCGCCGGGGCGCACCTCGGCGCCCACCCGGATAATACCGCGGTCGTCCAGGTCCTTTAATACCTCTTCGCCCACGTTGGGGATGTCGCGGGTTATTTCTTCGGGCCCCAGCTTGGTATCCCGCGCGTCGCACTCGTATTCTTCTATGTGAATGGAAGTGAAGTAGTCGTCCTTCACCATTTTTTCGCTGACCAGAATGGCATCCTCGTAGTTGTAGCCCTCCCAAGGCATGAAAGCCACCAGCACGTTGCGTCCCAGGGCCAGCTCCCCGTGGTCAGTGGAGGGCCCGTCGGCAATTACCTGCCCGGCCTTGACCCGCTCGCCCTTGTCGACAATGGGAACCTGGTTTATGCAGGTGCCCTGGTTGGAACGGGCGAACTTCAACAGCTTGTATTTTTCCAGCTCACCGCTGTCCGTGCGGATAACGATTTCGTTGGCAGTAACCCTTTCCACCACGCCGTCGCTCTTGGCCAGCTTTACTACGCCGGAGTCCTGGGCCGCCTTGTACTCTATGCCGGTGCCCACCAGCGGGGCCTGAGTCCTTATCAGGGGCACAGCCTGGCGCTGCATGTTGGCGCCCATGAGAGCCCGGTTGGCGTCGTCGTGTTCCAAAAAGGGGATCAACGAGGTAGCCACGCTGAACACCTGTTTTGGCGACACGTCCATGTAGTCTACCTGCTCGGCGGGCACTACCAAAATTTCCCTGCCGTGGCGGGCGTTTACCCGCGGCTCGGCAAAGTAAGAGTTTTCGTCTAGCGGCGCGTTGGCCTGCGCGATGATCTTATCCTCTTCCTCGTCGGCAGTGAGGTAGACGATCTCATCCGTAACCCGCTTGTTTTCCTTATCCACCTTGCGGTACGGCGTTTCAATAAACCCGAAAGGGTTAATGCGGGCGTAGCAGGAAAGGGAGCCGATGAGCCCGATGTTGGGACCCTCCGGTGTCTCGATGGGGCACATGCGGCCGTAGTGCGAGTGGTGCACGTCGCGCACTTCAAAACCCGCCCGCTCGCGGCTCAAACCCCCGGGGCCGAGGGCCGAGAGGCGGCGCTTGTGGGTCAGCTCGGCCAGCGGGTTGGTCTGGTCCATGAACTGGCTCAACTGGCTGGAGCCGAAAAACTCCTTGATGGCAGCCACCACCGGCCGGATGTTGATCAGCACTTGCGGCGTTATGACATCCACATCTTGGATGGTCATGCGCTCGCGCACCACCCGCTCCATGCGGGAAAGACCGATGCGAAACTGGTTTTGCAGCAGCTCGCCCACCGAACGCAAACGCCGGTTGCCCAGGTGGTCGATGTCATCCACCCGGCCCGTGCCCTCCATCAAACCCAGCAGGTAACGTACCGTGGCAATGATGTCCTCCGGTGTAAGCTCCCGAATAAATTCCCGGACCACGGGAACCTCGGCCTGCACCAGGGGGTCGTATTCCTTTTCCATGTCCTCCCCTTTGGGATAACGATACAATACGCCGTGCTTCAACTTTTTATATATCTTGTAACGGCCTACGTTGGCCAGGTCGTAACGCTTGGGGTCGAAAAACAGAGCCTCCAGCAAGGAGCGTGCGTTCTCCACCGTCGGCGGTTCTCCGGGGCGTAGTCGCCTGTAGATTTCCACCAGGGCGTCTCCCTCAGAGTCGGTATTGTCCCTGGCTAAAGTTTCCTGGATATGGATGTTTTCATTAAACAGGTTCATAATCATGGCGTTTGAGCTGTAGCCCAGCGCCCTGATTAAAACGGTCACCGGAATTTTACGGGTACGGTCGATGCGCACGAAGATCTGCTCATTGACGTCGGTTTCAAATTCCAGCCAGGCGCCCCGGTTGGGAATGATGGTGGCACCGTAAAGTTTTTTGCCGCTGGGATCGTGTGTTTCGGCAAAATAAACGCCGGGTGAACGCACCAGCTGGCTGACGATGACCCGCTCGGCACCGTTGATGATAAAGGTGCCCTTATCCGTCATGAGCGGGAAATCACCCATGAACACTTCTTGCTCTTTGACTTCACCCGTTTCTTTGTTGATCAGGCGCACCTTAACCCGCAGCGAAGCAGCATAGGTGACGTCGCGTTCCTTGCACTCCTCCACGGTGTATTTAGGTTCTCCCAGGGTGTAATCCAGGAATTCCAACACCAGGTTGCCGGTAAAGTCCTGGATGGGGGATATGTCGTGAAAAACCTCCCTTAACCCTGTTTTTAGGAACCATTCATACGAGTTGCGCTGCACCTCGATGAGGTTGGGTAGCTCCAGAATTTCCCGCAGCTTGCCGAAATTCCAGCGGGTTCTGGTACCCATTTGTTCAGCATACATCTACAGCACCACACCCCCAAAAAAATAAATGGCATTAATAAAAAAAACAAACAACGAAAAGCAAGGTGTTGTTCTTCAATACCTCGCTTAAATAAAAAATTCCATCTAAAATATTTTTTCCAAAACATGTAATGCGGATACATCGCCGGGAATTCATTCTGATGTTGGCATGGGTTCTTTATGAATCGACATTCTTGGATTATACCATGAAGGAATTATTATGTCAAGCAATTTTCCGGGCCCCGCCGGTCCAGGGCGGGGATACGCAGCAGGAAAGCGGCCCTAGTGCTTCGCCGCCGTTTCAGACAAGGAAAGCCGCTCCCGGCGTGGAAGCGGCCAAAGTGTTGACAAAGAGCGCTTCCGTTACCTTCGCTCACTCCAACTGCGCGCCGGACAACTCTAAGGCTCGCTCCGGGCGAAACCGGGCCGCCCGAAGGCTTACGTCCTGTCTCGGTTCGGGCTGGCGCGCGCGTTCTGCGCGCGCCTCCCGGTTTCGCTCCTGCGCTGCGCCAAGAGTTGTTACCCGGCGCTCCGTACGTCGTTCGCTCTAGGAACGGAAGCGCCTGCAATGGCTTGCCAACAACCTGGCCGCTCCCGGCGTGGAAGCGGCTTTCGTCAAAGCAATGGCTACTTGATTTCCACGGAAGCGCCGGCCTCTTCCAGCTTGGCCTTGAGGGCTTCCGCCTCTTCCTTGCTGATTTTCTCCTTGATGGGCTTGGGAGCATTGTCCACCAGTTCCTTGGACTCCTTCAAGCCCAGGCCGGTAGCTTCACGCACCACTTTAATGACGCTGACCTTCTTATCGCCGACGGCGGTAAGGATAACGTCAAATTCGGTCTGCTCCTCTTCTTCGGCGGGCGCGGCAGCAGCAGCTCCGGCCGCGGGTGCGGCCACGGTGGCCACGGGGGCCGCGGCGCTGACGCCGAATTCATCTTCAAAGGCTTTGACCAGTTCAGCCAGCTCCAATACCGTCAAACTTTTGACGGCTTCCAATATTTCCTGTACTTTGGACATTATTATAATAACCTCCTTGCGAAATAAAATTTATTGTATCGTTATTTGCTAAAGACCGGGCAGCCGGCCTGCCGCGCCGGTCCCGGGACAGGCGGCTGGCGGCGGTTAACCCGCCGCTTCGCCGGCTTTTTTCTCCCGCACGGCGTCCAGCACGTAAACCAAATTTCTCAGCAGTCCCTGCAGCGCGCCCGCAAACCCGTACATGGGCGCCTGCATACCGCCCAGCACCTTGGCCAGAAGCACCTCACGGGTGGGCAGGTCGGCCAGGGCGGCGATTTTCTTGGCGTCCACCACGCGGCCTTCCAAAATGCCGCCTTTTATTTCCAGCTGCTTGTATTCCTTGGCAAAACTATTCAACGCCTTAGCCGGCGCCACCGGATCCTCAAAACCGAAAGCAAAGGCGGTGGGGCCTTCCAGGTAGGGGTTGATCTCTTCCAGGCCCAGTTCCTTTGCGGCCAGCTTGGCGATGGTATTCTTGGCCACCTTGATTTCGCTGCCCGACTCGCGCATCTTGCGGCGCAGCTTGGTCATGGCGTCCACGTTGAGCCCCTGGTAATTAGCAAAAACAACCAGCTGAGAGGAGTTTATTTTTTCTTTGAGCATCTCCAGCATTTGTTCCTTTTGCTGCCTGGTAATGGGCAATATGTACACCTCCTTTCGCAAATATAAAAACCTCCGGCAGACAGCATGCCAGAGGCCCGTAAAGCAGCGGCTTTAAGGTTCTTTAACCTCCCGGCCTCGGCTGGCGGCACACGGCCATTAAACCCGGTTGGGTACCTGCTGTCTGCGGCTCGGCATTTATGCAATTGGCTTTTAAAGCTTTAACCGACGGCCTTCTGCGGGTTGATCTTAATGCCGGGACCCATAGTGGTGGACACCGTGACGCTGCGAATGTATTGCCCCTTGGCCGCCGCCGGCTTCATCCTGATCAACTGCTCCAGCAAAGCCCGCAAATTCTCGGCCAAGCTCTGAGCGTCAAAGGAAGCCTTGCCTATGGGCACGTGAATGTTGCCGGCCTTATCCACCCGGTACTCTATTTTACCGGCCTTAACCTCCTGCACGGCCCGCTCCACATCAAAGGTAACCGTGCCCGTTTTGGGGTTGGGCATCAAGCCGCGGGGGCCCAGAATGCGCCCCAGCCTGCCTACGAGCCCCATCATGTCGGGGGTGGCGATGGCTGCGTCGAACTCCAGCCAACCTTCCTTCTGGATCTTTTCCACCATATCTTCCGCACCAACGTAATCCGCTCCGGCTTGCTCGGCTTCCTTGGCTTTGTCGCCTTTGGCAAACACCAGTACAGTGCGGGTCTTACCCGTACCGTGCGGCAGCACCATGGCGCCGCGCACTTGCTGGTCGGCGTGCCTGGGGTCTACGCCGAGCCTGACGGCTGCTTCCACCGTTTCGTCGAATTTGGCGCTGGCCAGCTTTTTCAACAATTCCATGGCTTCCGCCGGGTCGTACTGCTTAGTGCGATCCACCTGTTTAATTGCTTCCTGGTACCTTTTACCGCGTTTGGGCATAAACCAACTTACCTCCCTGTGGTAATAGCGGATTCATATCCTCCCACATATTCAGCCAACCACTTCCACGCCCATGCTGCGGGCGGTTCCTTCAATCATGCGCATGGCCGCCTCAATGGACGACGCGTTTAAGTCCTGCATTTTCAACTCGGCGATTTCCCGCACCTGTTCCCTGGTCACTTTACCCACTTTCTTCTTATTGGGTTCGCCTGACGCAGTTTCCAGGCCGGCCGCCTTTTTCAGCAGCACAGCCGCCGGCGGGGTCTTGGTGATGAAAGTAAAGCTTCTATCCTCGTACACGGTTATCTCGACGGGAATGATCATCCCCGCCTGCTTGGCGGTGCGCTCGTTGTATTCCTTCACAAACTGCATGATGTTGACCCCGTGCTGTCCCAGGGCGGGACCCACCGGCGGTGCGGGAGTGGCTTTGCCTGCCGGCACCTGCAGCTTGATAACCGCTGCTACGCGCTTGCTCATGTTTTCACACCTCCTTCGCCGCCTAGCTGATTTTTTCCACCTGGTGATATTCCAGCTCCACCGGGGTTTCCCGGCCGAACATGGATATTAACACTCTAACCTTGCCCTTGTCAATCAGTATTTCGTCAATAACCCCGCCAAAGTTTTCAAAGGGCCCGGAAACAACCCGGACTTGCTCGCCGACTTTAAAGTCGATCTTGGCGCGCGGCTCGTCGATACCCATTTGCCGGATTATCTGCTGGGCCTCCTCATCCCGCAGGGGGATGGGCTTGGACCCGCTGCCCACGAACCCGGTAACTCCGGGGGTATTGCGCACCACGTACCATGAATCGTCCGTCATGATCATTTCCACCAGCACATAGCCGGGAAAAACCTTCCGCTTGGTCACCTTTTTCCTGCCGTCTTTGATTTCAATTTCATCTTCCATGGGGACCAGTATGCGGAATATCTTGTCTTCCATGTTCATGGACTCAATGCGCTTTTCCAGGTTCGCTTTAACCTTGTTTTCGTAACCCGAATAGGTATGAATGACATACCAGCGCTTGCTCATAAATACAAGGGACCCGGCGTGAATACAGGTCCCTCACCCCCTCGATTATTTTCGATTATTTTATAAAAACGCTCATGACCGAACCCAGAACGATATCGAAAATCCAGATCAGTATGGCCACAAAAGCTACGGACACCACTACCACCGTGGTGTATATGGCGGTTTCCCTGCGGGTGGGCCAGTGCACTTTTTTCAGCTCGTTAACCACCCCGCGGAAAAATGTCCTGGCTTGTTCAATCCGGCTGGGTTTGGCGGGGGCGGCCTTTTTAACCACTTCTTTGCGGCTGTTCTTTTTGGCCACTTCCTTGCTGGAACCTTTATCCCTTTCTTTTTTCTGTTTCTTTGTCGTTACGGCCATTATGCCACATCCTTAAACCCGCATTACCTTGTTTCCTTATGCAAAGTATGCGTTTGACAGTACTTGCAGTACTTTTTCATTTCAATACGACTGGGGTCGTTTTTTTTGTTTTTCGTCGTGGTGTAGTTCCTGCGCTTGCATTGCGTGCAAGCCAAAGTAACTCCTACCCTCACCGGGTCCACCTCCCTAAAAGCAAAAAAGACACGTCGACTTTTCAAACTTTATCACAATTCAAAATTGGTGTCAAGATAGATAAAAGGTAAGGAATTGGTGTGCAGCCAATTCCTTACCCGTAAGCCGCATAACAAGCCGGATGGTTTTACTCGTAAATGCCGGTAACGACCCCGGCGCCCACGGTGCGGCCGCCTTCCCG